>NZ_CALHQO010000234.1:0-12993 GCF_938036635.1 uncultured Leptotrichia sp. | reverse complement strand
AAAGAAAAATTAAGTATTATAAAAAGCCAATCAAACATATAAAAAATATATTATTAAACCTTTGACAATATATAATTTATATACTATAATTGTAACATATTATACCAAATATTCTATGACTAAAATTTCAGTAAAAAAATTTTGACAGTTAAATAACAATAGCCTTAAAATGTACAGTAAACTGCGTATGAAATTCTGATAGAACAAGAAGAATTTATAGGTTTTAGTCTTGAATATTTTAAAAATTTTAGAAAAGGTGGTAAGAATTATGAGCGGAGAAAATGTGAAAAAGCAAAAAAGCAAAAACACAAGCGTATTATTAGGAGCAGCTTTTATTATGGCAACATCTGCAATTGGGCCTGGATTTTTAGTACAAACTGCCAAGTTTACAAATAGCTATAAGGCAAACTTTGGATTTGTAGTGTTAATATCAGTTTTGCTTTCTATGGTTGTTCAGCTTAATGTGTGGCGTGTGCTTTGTGTAAGTGAGATGCGTGGACAGGATATAGCAAATAAACTTTTGCCAGGACTTGGATATTTTGTAGCATTTCTTGTAGCTTTAGGTGGACTTGTATTTAATATTGGAAATGTTGGTGGAAGCGCATTGGGATTTAATACATTGCTAGGTATTCCTAAAATGGCGGGATATTTTATTTCTGGTGGCGTTGCAATAACAATATTTTTATTGAAGAATGCGGCAAAGGCTATGGATACACTTACAAAAGTGCTTGGTGGATGTATGATAATCGTAATATTTATTGTTATCTTAATTGTAAAACCGCCAATTGGACTTGCTGTTAAAGATACTTTTTTACCAAGTGAAAGTATTTCAAACTTAATTCCTGCAATTTTGACACTTCTTGGTGGTACTGTTGGAGGATACATTACTTTTTCAGGGGCACACAGACTAATTGATGCCAAAATTACAAAAGAAGAAAATCTGGATGAAATCAATAGAAGCTCTATTATGGGAATAGGAATTGCAACTCTTGTGAGAGTTCTGTTATTTTTAGCAATATTAGGAGTAGTAGTTAAAGGAGTGTCTTTAGCAGCTGAAAATCCTGCAGCAGATGCGTTTCGTAAGGGGGCAGGAGAAATTGGATATAGATTTTTTGGACTGGTTCTGTTGAGTGCGGCAATTACTTCTATCGTTGGTGCAGCATATACTTCAGTATCCTTTTTAAAAACATTTAACAAGAATATTGAAAAACATGAAAAATGGGTAATAATAGGATTTATTGTTGTTTCTACAATTATTATGGCAATTGCGGGGAATCCTGCTACATTATTAATTTTAGCAGGTTCATTAAATGGATTGATTTTACCAGTAACTTTAGGAATTTGTTTAGTTGCCTCACAAAATAAATCAATTATGGGAGAAAATTACAGACATCCAAAAGTGTTGCTGATACTGGGAATAATAGTTGTGTTAATTACAGCTTATTTAGGAGTAGTGTCACTAGGAAGCTTGGCAAAATTATTTAGTTAAAACAGAAAGAAGGTATAAGAATGACAGGGAAACAGTCGGAAGGCATAAAAATACTTCCTGAAGGAGATTCAGCAATTTTAATTGAATTCCCAAAAACTATATCGCCTGAGATAAATGGAAAAATTACTTCACTTGCACATCTGATAAAGGAACAGCATATAGAAGGGGTAATGGATATGATACCCGCATTCTGCTCGCTCCTTATTCATTATGATCCACGTGTTATCAGTTATGGAAAGTTATTGAATAGAGTGAATAAAATAATGAAATTAAATTTGGATATGAAGTCAAAAACTAAAAAAGTATATGAAATCCCAGTCTGTTATGGCGGAGAATATGGGCCAGATTTGGAATTTGTCGCTAAAAATGCAGGTCTTTCAATTGAAGAAGTTATAAAAATTCATAGTTCAAAGGATTATTTGATTTATATGCTTGGATTTTTACCAGGATTTTCGTATCTAGGTGGACTTGATGAAAGGATTCATACACCAAGATTGGATAATCCAAGAATAAAAATCCCTGCTGGAAGTGTTGGAATTGGAGGTGCTCAAACTGGAATTTATCCCCTAGAATCACCAGGAGGATGGCAATTGATTGGAAAGACGCCAGTAAAAACGTATGATTCTGACAGAAAAGTTCCTGTTTTATTTGAAGCAGGAGATTATATACGTTTTGTACCAATTTCAGAAGCAGAATTTGAAAAAATTGAAAAAGAAGTAGAAGAAAATAAATATGAATGCATTGTGCATAAAGAGGAGGTGTAATAATGGGATTTCGTGTGTTAAAGGGAGGGCTTTTGACAACTGTTCAGGATATAGGTAGAACGGGATATCAAAGTCAAGGTTTTGGAACATCTGGAGTTATGGATGTGCGTTCCTTTAAAATTGCGAACATGCTTATTGACAATCCTGAAAATGAAGCTGTGCTTGAATTTACAATGATTGGTCCCACGCTTGAATTTACAAGCGAAACAATAATTGCAATAACGGGTGGGGATTTTCAGCCATTAATCAATAAAAAACCAGCTCCAATGTATACTGCAATTTATATTAATAAAGGCGATGTGCTTGAATTTCAAGGTGCAAGAACAGGCGTAAGAGGTTATATAGCTTTTTCGTGCTACTTAAATATCCCTGTAATAATGGGAAGCCGTTCTACGAACATAAAGTGTAGAATTGGTGGTTTTAAAGGACGTAATTTAAAAGAAGGAGATTATATTTCTTTTAGGATAAGAAGACGGTATTTACCATATTTTCTTTCAAGAACGCTTGATTTAGATGAATTTAATCAGGAAGATGAGGTAATCCGTGTAATAATGGGACCGCAAGATAATTTGTTTACAAACGAAGGTAAAAAAACTTTTTTAAACAGCGAATTTACAATTACAAACGACTTTGACAGAATGGGATGCCGGATAGAAGGGCCTTATATTGCTCATAAAGAGTCAGCTGACATAATATCGGACGGAATAGCATTGGGAGCTATACAGGTTCCTGCACATGGAAAACCTATTATTTTGCTGGCAGATAGGCAGACAACAGGAGGATATCCCAAAATAGCCACAGTTGCAACAGTAGATTTGCCAAAATTAGTGCAAAGAAAAGCAGATCATAAAATTCGTTTTAAAGCAATCAGTGTTGAAGAAGCACAAAATCTTTTGATTGAAGAAATGAATGAATTTACTCAGTTTAGAAAAAAAATTCATGCACCTTGCAAGGAAGTGCTAGATGTGAGATTTGTGTCTAAAAGGCTTGAGACGTTATTTGAATAAGTTATTATAAAAGTAAGGCTATTTTAACTCAATTTTCTAAATTATTAATTTTTATAATTTGGTTTTGAGGAAAAGTTGAATATATTTTTCAGAAAGGAAAATTAAGATGGATTTAGAGCAAATTGAAAAATTAGTAGAAATCATAGAAAAATCAACGCTTAAAGAAATCACAGTAGAAGAAGGCAATTTAAAAATCAATTTAAAGCGTGAAAATAATTCAGAAATTCAGAATGTTCAAAAAAATATAGAAAGAAAAACGGAAATTGTGGAAGAACCGGATGAAGAAAGTTTTATCACTTCACCAATTGTAGGAACTTTCTATTCAGCGGCTTCTCCAGAAACTCCTGCATTCGTACGTGTAGGAGATACAGTAAAAAAAGGACAGCCAGTTTGTATTGTAGAAGCAATGAAACTGATGAATGAAATAAACTGCGACTTTGACTGTGAAATAGAAGCGGTATTAGTGAGCAATGAGCAAAAAGTCGAATATGGACAGCCATTGTTCAGAGTAAAAAAAATATAAAAATTATTTTAAGTATTTTTGACTTTTATTGTTGAAAATACTTATTTTTTTTATGAGTATAGCAAAAATGCCAAATAATAGAACTCTAAGTGAAAAAAACACATATAATAATAGATTTTTATGCAAAATTGTGATAAAATAAAAAGGATATTTTCTTTTGGATACAAAATGCTGAAAGAAAATTAGAATAGAAAACTAGGACAATGAAAATAATTATCCTTTTCAAAATAATAGAAGAGGAGGTAGAAAAAACGTGAGATGAAATACATAAAGAAATCTTTAATTGTATTTATTTTTCTTTTGATGTCTTTATTTGGATTAAAGTTATATATTTCAACTAAAAATTTTAATAGCATGTTGACTTCAATCTTGAAAAGCAGTGGACTGAATGTTGAATTTAAAGATGTTAAGCTGATAGGATTTAACAAAATTCAGATTGACAATTTAAAGGTTAAAGATATGGCTGGAAATGTTGTTATCGATGGTAAAAGAACTACAGCTGGAATTAGTTTGCTTATGCCAACTCGGCTTAATAGAATTGATGTCTATAACGGGACTGTAAATCTGGAACGTAGAAAAAATAACGATTTTAATATTTTTTATGTAATAAAAAAAGATCCTAAAAAGAAACAAACGTATGATCCAACCAGCAGAATTGGGAAACTTCATATTCATAATGCAACTTTGAATTATACAGATACAAGTTTTGATAAAAAAATATCAAAAAGATTGACAAAAGTGAATGGAAGACTCGAAACTGCCAAGTCAAGAGGATTTTCACTTGTTGCAAAAGGTTCTGGAAATAAAAATCAAGATGGAACAGTTGAGGCTGTAAAAATTGAATTAAAACAGCTTTTGAAGTCTAAACAGTCGATTTATTCAATGTTTGATAAAATAAAAAACAGTGATGAAAGAAGAAAGGAATTCAGGCTTAATTTTAGTTTTGAGAATGTTGGCATAACTGAAGAGCTGGGACAATATGTGCCGCTTGAGATGATTAAGGCAAAAGGTGGACTGCTTACTGGTGTATTAAAGTTAGAAAATGATAAAATCAAGAAAACAACACAAGCATTAGGAAGTCTCAAAATTAAAAATGGTAAACTAAGATATGTAGATCTAGATGGCGATATTGATAATGTAAACGCTGTAATTGATTTGAAGAAAGACAGGATTACGGTTAATGCCGATACTAAATTAAATGAGAGTCCAGTAACTCTAGCATTAACTTATCTTGTGCAGAATCAGAAATTAAATTTAAAATTAGTTGCAGATAAACTTCCTTTTGAGCAAGTTGCACGGTATAAAATAATCAAGGATTCAAAAATTAAGGCTGAAGGATTGGTTTCAGGAAATCTTGAAGTAAATGCTGATACCAAAAACAAAAAAACTACACTTAATGGTAAATTTTCTTCAGATAATATAAAAATTTCAAATTATAATTTTCAAAATATAAAAACTAATATGAAAATTGCTGATGAAAAACTAACTTTGACTGATACTGCATTTTTGTTTAATCAGGAATTTTCAGGATTCAGAGTTAATGAAGATGTTAAAATTGGAAAATTTGTGTATGACTTGAAAAAGAAAACTGGAACAGGGGATTATGTCTTAAATAATCTAGGGTCAGATTTTAACATCAAGACAATTACTGGAAATGCCCAAATTTCTGCTAAGAACATTATAACAGGAACAGTAAGGTCAAAAGCACTGAATGGAAATTATGTTGTAAATCCGAAGGCACAGACAGTAGTGGTAAATGCTAGAAGTAATAGTTATTTCACTGTAAATTATGGTGGGAAAAACTATACAATAAATCCTGATGTAGACAACTTAGTTGTAAAATTTAATGAAAAAAATGTGCTGCGTTCTGGACATATTAATGCGAAAATAAAAGATTTGTCAATGCCGTTTGTAAACACTGTAAATGCTAGAATAAGAATACATAATGGAAATTACAGTATTAATGGAACAGCTGGAATAAAAGGTGGCGGAACGGTAAATATCTCAGGAATTACAACTTCAGATATGAAACATTCTTATTCATTAAAATTACCTAAAAATGTAGATATTGCAAAATTGTTAAGAGCAAATGGCTACAATTTCAAAGGATTGGATAAGGCAAAATTGCCAGCAACACTTACAGCAAAAATTAGTGGAAACGGAAATAAAATTTCTGGAACATACAATCTTTACAGCCCTTATGGAGAATATCTAGGAGAATATGAAAAATTAAATGCTAGTGGTAAAATCAATGATTTAGCGAATTTGGATATAACAATTAATACAAATGTAGATGAATTATGGTTTGGTTACCAGAGGCTTAAAAATGTAAGTGGAAATCTGAGAATAAAAGACAATATTGTAAATATCACAAGTATTCAGAATGAAAATTTAAATGCCAGCGGTAAGTTTAATATAAAAACTGGTAAAATGGACATAAATGCTGGATTGAAAGATTATGTGCTTTACAATACTTCTGGACCAAAAATTAATTTAAAAGTTGGAACATTGGATGCAAATTTATCAGGAACAGTAGATAAACTTTCAGGAGCAATAACAATGCCATCTGCGATAACGTCAATAAATTCAAACTATGTAGGTGATACAAATGCAAAAATTAGCATAAAAGACGGAGTTGTAAATTTTGATAATGTAACTTTACGTGAAAACAGCCTATATGGAACTTATGATTTGAAGACTGGTATTTCAGACATTGGGATTAGCTTAAATGAGCCTGATATTCCAAAACTTTTAAAAATGAAGGATTTAACATTTGGAACAAGATCAGATCTTAGTTTAAAGGGTGATTTGAACAACTTTAATTTGGCAGGACAGGTAATTCTTGGTAATATGAGCTTTAAAACTTATAGAATTCCACATGTTGTTGCAGAACTTGAATATTCTAATGGAGATATAGATAAATTATTCAAATATGGAACGTTTAATTTGCAGAAACTTAAATTTATTGGGGATAACCAGGAAACATTGTTTGAGACAAATACTAAATTTGATCTAGCAAATGTAGATATTGATTATAGGATAGAGAAACAAAAGTTTTCACTAGATTCTGTACAAGATTTGAAGGATAAAGGATATAGCGGAGACATTGACTTCGGATTTATGTATCGTGGAAGTTTTGAAAATTTTGTAACTGGACTTCAGATAAAATCGGATGAAATTAAACTTAGTGGATTCCCAGTAAAAAATGTTGACATTGATTTGCAGGCTAATGAAAAAAACTTGAATATCGGTCAATTTTATTTAGAATATGAAGATAATCCACTTCTTGTAAATGGATATGTTCAATTTTCACCGATAAAATATAATGTTTCTATGCTAGCAAAAGATTTTAACCTTGATTTTTTAGAACTTAATAAAGATGTAGAACAAGCAAGCGGGATTGCAAACATAGATGCGGTTATTTCAAGTGAATCTACAACAGGGCATATTTTATTAGATAAATTTAACTATAAGACAAAAGATAAATTAACACTTGTTGACAATGTAAATGCTAATATTGATTTGAAAAATAATAAACTTGTTGTAAATCGGTTAGACGGTGGATATAACGGTGGAACTTTTAAAGTAACAGGAGATTTGGATGTTCCAACAATTCCTGCTGATTTTATGAAGACGAAGAGGCTGGAACTTGGGAAATTTGAATTAAATACTAATCTTAATAATGTTGGACTTCATTATGGAAAAGGAATAGACTTTGCACTTACTGGAGATGCAGTGTTTACTGAAAATAGACTATTCGGAAATTTTGTCGTTGATAATGCAGAAATTCGTGAATTGCCAAATTTTGGCGGAACGGATTCTGAATCAAAAACTGCTTCAGCAGAACAAAAAGCTAAAAAACAGGAAGAAAAAACAATTGTAGAAGGAATTGTTGAAGAAGTAATTGACAAAATATTAAAACAGTATACAGTTAATCTAAACGTACGGACAGGAAACCATGTGAAAATAAATATTCCTAATGTAAGTATTGTAAGAGATATAAAAGGAAATATAAAAGGAGCTTCTGAAATCACATATACTAATAAGGAAATCGGAATAGATGGAGAATATATGATTACAAGAGGTTCATTTTCTGTAAACGGAAATGATTTTAAAATAGATGGTGCAGAAATAAGATTTACTCCATCGACTAACGGTACAGCATCCTCTATATCAAATCCTTTTGTAATATTTGATGCGAGTACAGTAGTAAATGGAGATAGAATAGACATAAATGTAAGTGGAAATATAAATTCTCCTGAAATTAAATTTTCATCATCTTCTGGAAAAACTCGGGAAGAAATAATATCACAACTTGCATTTAATACTGTAGTTGGAAATACCCCTAAAAAACCAGGTGAAAAAAATGGAGAAAATTCAGCTGATGGATTAGTCGTTGCAGGCTCTTTAGTAAATACTGCATTAAATGAGTTGATTTTTTCGTCAGTAACTGGTAAAATTAGAGATATACTGAAAGTATCTAAATTTTCTGTTTCAACAAATCTTAAACAATCAGATAAAACAGGAAAATATAGTGCAGCAACTACACTTACAATACAGGATAATTTATATAAGGATAAACTATTTTGGAATGCATCAGTCAAATTTCCATATCAGAATTCAAATTCTGAAGAAAAAGATCCAATTGGCTACAATGCTTGGTTGAGCTATAATGTTACAAATGGCTTAGACTTAAGAGTTGGAGGAGAAAGTATAAACAAAAGCAGAGTAAGTACGAATATGAATAATGGGTCAAGAATAAATTATTATTTTGGAATTGATTTTTCAACAAGAGCTGATACGTTCGGAGATATTTTAAGAAAAATATTTAGAAAGAAAAAACTTGAAACGCTAAAAAAATAGGAGGAAAAATGTCAAACCAAAAATTGAAAAGTAAAATTTATGCTTTGATTATTGCGGTAACTTTATTTGTATCTGTAAATAAGGTAACGCAGGCTGAAGAAAAAAGCAGAATAACTGAAACAAAAGAATTGGCAGATAATGGAAAAAATAGTACAGCCAATAAAGTGGAAGAGAAAGAAGACAACGAAGACCAAATTTCAGATGTTAATAAGATTCAATATACTCCTGAAGAGGTAGAAATTGGTAATGAAATAGGAGATGAGAAAAGTAAGAAGATAAAGAGTAAAAGAACTTCGATTCGTCAGGCAAAAGGAAAAAACAATATATTTGAAACTCAAGCTGAAACAAGAGACGATTTAAAAGTTGGTTCAATTCAAATTTCACAAACAAAAGAAATATCTTCTGAATATCTGTTATCACAAATTCCAGTAAAACCTGGAGATAATTATTCGAATAAAAGCTTGAGTGATATTTACTTGTCACTTAAAAGATTAGGATATATAACAGAAGCAAATGTTTATCCAAAGATTCAGGGGAATTCTGTAAATATAGTAGTTGAAGTTGCAGAAGCTGAAAATGCGGCAGCAATTCTGGAAAGACAAAAAGTTCAGGAAGAAATGAAAAAAGAAACAGAATACACAATATCAAGTGTAGATATCGAAGGAACAAAAATACGTAGCAAGGAAGAATATTTGAAAGACTTGCCAGTAAAACCTGGAGATATTTTTATACCTCAAAAAGCACTTGAAGGAGCACAAAAAATATTTAATTCAGGATATTTTGCAAAAGTTGATCCAAAAATTGATAGAAAAACCGATAATACTGTTTCAATAGTTTATGAAGTTCAGGAAAATCCAATTATTCAAAGTATAAATTTTGAAGGTAATACACTTTACAAAAATTCAGAATTGGAAAAAGCATTGGGTGTAAAAAAAGGCGAAATCTTAAATGGAAACTTATTGAATCCTGATGAAAACGGAGTAATTAAGTTATATAACAAAGATGGATATTCTCTTGCAAGAATTGAAACGATAAATGTTTCAAATGAAGGAAATGTAAATATAGGTTTAACAGAAGGAATTGTTGATTCTGTAGAAGTTCAGAAAGCTCCTTCAAAAAATGATAATGAAAGACAATCTGCAAAACGTTCTACTTTAAGAACAAAACCTTATGTATTTGAAAGATATATGGAAATAAAACCAGGACAAGTTTTCCAAACTAAAAATATAAAATCTACAATAAGTGAGCTTTATAGAACAGGTATGTTTACTGAAATTACTCCAGCGTTTGAAGGGAAAGAAAATGATCCAAATGCAAGAGTTGTAAAATTACTTGTAGAAGAACGTCCAACTACTACAATTAATGGAAGTATTTCTTATGGAACATCTGTTGGATTAGTAGGAGAACTTAAATTATCTGATGATAATTTCTTAGGAAGAGGACAGTCTGCTTCTGCTACTCTTTCTGCTTCAAACAAAGGAGACAAGACATTTGAGCTTAACTGGTTTGATCCTTGGTTAAAAGGAACTGAAAGAGTTCAGCTTGGAGGATCATTTTACTGGACTCAATCTGTAGATGATAATGCTGATGCTGATGAAGTAGAAAAAGTTAGAAAAATTGGAACACGTTGGCAAATTGGTAAAGGATTGAATAGCGATATTGATGTAAGATTTATTGCAAGATTCGATAATTATAAAGAATTATTTGCTAATAAGAAAGTAAATGATAAATATAAATTATTCGCAATGGGACCAATATTAACTTATGACACAAGAGACAATAAATTTAGTCCTACAAAAGGATTCTATGGAACAATGGCGTACGAAAGAGGAGAACTTATAAAAGATCCTAGAAAGTATGATCAGTTTGAAGTAGATTTAAGAGCCTACCATCCAACATTCTTTGGTGATAAGAATGTAATGGCATATAGAGCAGCTTGGGGAACAACAGGAAGTGGTACTCCAGAAGCACTAAGATTTAGTATAGGTGGAGCTGAATCTGTACGTGGGTATGACTATAGTGCATTTGATGGATTTGATAAATTCCATGCGACAATCGAAAATAGAACAAAAATTAATGATACATTACAACTAGTAGCGTTCTTTGATATAGGAAACGCTTGGCAAAATGAGTCAAGAGATCCTCGTACTGGTAAGAAAATCTATAAACCAAATAGAAAAGATGCTCATGACTTCAAAGATCTTAAGAAAGGGTACGGAATTGGGGTAAGATTGAATACACCAATTGGACCATTAAGATTTGATTATGGTTGGCCAATGGATCCTGAGAAAAAAGGTGAGAAAAAAGATAAAGGTAAGTTCTACTTTAGCTTTGGACAATCATTCTAGTTTTTTGAGCTAATAAAAATATAAACTTAAATAATTATAAGGGGTGATTAATTTCATCCCTATAATTTTATAAAAAATAAAAAAGGAGAGATCCAGAATGTATAATATTAAAGAAATTGCAAAATTAATAAACGGAGAAATCAGAGGAAACGATGAATTAAATTTTACAAGGCTTGCTCCATTTTTTCATTCAAATGAAAAGGAATTAACATTTGCAGCTGATGAGAAAATGTTGAAAAATATGGATAAATGTAATGCAGGTGCTGTAATTGTTCCTGATTTGCCAAATTTACCTGCAAATAAGACTTTTATTGTTGTAAAAAGTAATCCGAGAGAATTGATGCCAATACTGCTGAATTATTTCAAGCCTAAATTGAAGCCATTTGAAAATCAGATAGAAAATTCTGCAAAAATTGATGAAACTGCAAATGTCTCAAAAATAAACACTTATATTGGACACGATGTAAAAATTGGAAAAAATGTTGTTATTTATCCAAATGTATCAATTTTTGAAGGAACTGAAATTGGAGATGACTGTATAATTTATTCAAATGTTACGATAAGAGAATTTACAAAAGTTGGAAGAGGTACAATTTTGCAGCCAGGAGCTGTGATAGGATCTGATGGGTTTGGATTTGTAAAAATTAATGGAAACAATGTGAAAATTGAGCAAATTGGACACGTAATATTGGGAGAGGAAGTTGAAATTGGAGCAAATTCCTGCGTTGACAGAGGTGCAATTGGAGATACAATCATAAAAAAAGGTACAAAAATTGATAATCTTGTTCACATTGCACATAATGACATTATTGGTGAAAATTGTCTGATTGTGGCTCAAACCGGTATTTCTGGAAGTGTAGAAGTGGGAGACAATTCAACTCTTGCAGGGCAAGTTGGAGTGGCAGGACACCTTAAAATTGGAAAAAATGTAGTAATTGCTGCAAAATCTGGGGTTACTAATGATGTGCCGGATGGAAAGCAGATGTCTGGTTATCCACTTCGTGAGCATATGGAGGATTTAAGAGTGAAAATGGCCATGGGAAAAGTGCCTGAACTTGTAAAAAGAATGAAAAAGTTGGAAAAGGAATTTGGAAAATAAAAAGGTAATTAAATTTATTTATTGACTGCTTATCAAAATTTCAAAACTTCCTTGACTTATTAATTCAAATGATGTAGAATAAATAACAGATAATAAAAAAATATTATAAATAGAGAGAGAAGGGAGTTATAGATGAAAAAAATACTATTAGGGATTTTTATGCTTTTATGTATAGTTAGCTGTGGATCAGGGCCTGATGCGACAGTTTCAAAATTTATTAATAGCGTAAAGGCTGAAAAAATGAAAGAAGCGGCAAAATATGCAATAGACGACAGCTTTGAGGGAAATTTGGATATAAAATACAATACTAAAATTCAAGAACTGCTTTTCAAGACATTATTAAAAAATCTTGAATATAAAATAGTTAAATCAGAAAAACAAGATAATGAAACTACTATCGTAACTGTTGAAGTTACAAACGTAGATGTTGAAAAAATATTCTTACAAGTTTTCAAAAAAATGACACAAGATACTTTTACAAGCAATGGAACACATTCATTATCAGTTGAAGACAGATTTAAGGAAGAACTTGAAGCAAAAGAAAAACCAAAATCAAAAAATGTTACAAAATTTGTAGTTAAAAAAACAGCAAATGGAGAAAAAATTGTTTTAACAGCAGAAAATATCGATGTTTTACTTGGTAAATTAAACACAACATTATCAAATTTAAACACACTTGGTGGAACTGAGCAAGAAACAGCAGTAGAATTACCAGAAACAGGGCCATCAACTGGATTATCACAAAAACCAGAAGAACTTAGAAATCAAAATAAATAAAATAATTTAATTATTAAGTGAAACAATCATTCTTTTACTTTTATAAGTGAGTTTGATTGTTTTTTATTTACAAAAATTTCTTATATTAATTAAAAAAAAATTAAAATAAATTGATTTTTAAAT
>NZ_CALHQO010000233.1:0-4263 GCF_938036635.1 uncultured Leptotrichia sp. | reverse complement strand
AGAAAAATTTTCATATTTTAATAAATTTGAAGAATAATCTATCACAACATCATATTTTTCTTTTTTTATTTTTTCTTTTATCTCCTGTTCGTCCATTTTTTCCCTTTCCAATTCTACACTTCCTTCTCAAACACATTAATCACAGGCGTTTCATAAGGATGAATCTCCTTAATTAAATAATACGCTAACTCTTGAAAATCTTTTTTCACTCTAAATTTCATAATTTTTCCTCCTGTTTATTTCTTTTATTTAAATTTTTTATTCTACTATTATTTTTCTAGGTATTATTCGTTTTTTCTCAACTTTTTTTCTTTCTGTTCCTAAATTATCTAATATTGTCAATAAATGTCTGAACATTTGTTCATTTGTATAATTTTCATCTGTCAAATTAAGTTTTGCATTTATATATGAAGTTATAACATCTCGTTCTATAACATCCTGCTGTAGACAAGTTACATAGAAATTTATATCAAATATATCAAGATTTTCCTTTTTTGAAACTTCCTTTCCCCATAGTTTTAATACATGTGGATGAAAAGTTCCCCATTTATGTGCTGAAGAGTATTTTGTATTTATAATTTCCATCAAATTAAAATCTCTTCTCAAATCCCTGAAATTTTGATAATCATTTCTCAATTCAGCCCCTTCTCTTGTGATAAACCTTGTTATCTCAATTTCATCTTCATTAACATTTTCACCAAGCTCCAGCACAAAACGTCCTTCCCTTACATAATATTTTCTTTCTTCTATATCTGACACTAATTTAAGTTTTAATATATACCGTTCCTCTTGTTTTGGCATATCAAATATATAATCTTCCTTCACCTAAAAAAGTTACCCATTGCATTTTGCCATTCCTTTTGTAATTGTCACTATTCTCTCGCTGTAGTTGGGTATCAAGTCGAACCCTTTTATTATTCCATTACTTTTGTCAGAATACACCAAGCTCAATACTTCAAGCGGGTTATCTCTTAATAAATCCAAATCTTCCTTTTCCAGCACATTTCCTTTTTTAAAAACTGGATATTTATTTATAAACATTATTTTTGTAATTTCCTCCTATAAAAATAAAAGGAGATAGACGGGATTGTCTACCTCCTTGTGTTACATTATGCTTCCTGAGCAGCATATCCACCTTCAATTGCAACTTCCTTCACTTTTTCCTTCTTCTGTTTTATTTTTAGTGAAAAAGTTCCAGTTCCAGCCTGATTTCCATATTCTTCAATATAATCGACTACAAATACGTTTGTCATATCAATTTTTCTTACCATCTGTCCTGCTGAAATTATTTCAAGACTGGCTTGTCTGTAGGCATCACTTGCTTCTGATGGTACTAACGACCATTGTGCTACTTTTCTTGTGTCGTCTTCTGTATCGCCATTTGCTGCTGCCAGTATTTTCCCACGAATTTCCAAGATCACTCCCAAGTCTGTAGCTCTTGCATTAGAATCATCGGGCGTTTCAGAAATATATTTTACATCCAGTATACTTTCCTTATCAAGTAAAATTTCATTTTCCTGCCCTTTTACACTCAATCTGAATCCCATAATTATTCCCCCTGTTTTATTTTTGACAATTAAATAATAGTACTATTTTTTAAATTAATTTAATTTTAATTATCTGATATTATTTTACATCAAAAACATTTATTTGTCAATATTATTTTTTAATTTTTTATTAATCAATCTACAAGGTAAATTTTAAGAGCTATCTCCTCATCGTAAGGAATTGGTACTGCAATAAACTTTTTCCCAGCATCAATCATTCTTGCAATAATTTCACTTTGATTTTTTGGCAAATATCCAACTTTTTCCTTTTTGGAATTATACATGGCAACTGCATTTAGCGAAATGCCGTTAAATTCACGAAATAAATCCAATTGAACTTCATCTTTAATTTTAATTGCAAAATTTCTGATATATTTAGCTCCTTCCAAATAAGTATCTAGTAAAAAGAGCCTTTTTGATTTTTTTGTATATTTATCAATTAATGTTTTGGCATATTCAAACATCATTTCCTTGCCAAGCCTAATTTTTTCCTCACGTCCATTATTTTTCTGAATAACAAGCACTCCATTCCCAAAATTAAACTCATTTATCATATAATTACTTTGATTTTTCAAAAGCTCAAAATAATCCATCATTTCCTCAAAAATCATAATTTCCTTCTGATTAATCTGGAAAGATCCTTTTTTTAGCTCAACTGAAGTATTTTCAATATATGAATAATAAAATCTCCCATCAGGAAAAATTTCAATTTCATAATTTCCTCCATAATAAAGTCCATCAAACTCAAGTTTTATGCCACTAAAATTACTTATCAGCATTATCATTCACCTCTTTCGCGTTCCTAGCAAAATTTTTTGTAAAAAACATTTCTTAAAATATTAGTCTTGTACAAAATTTTCTGTAATATTTTTGAAAAACTTTCCCTATTTTAAGCCTTCCAGTCTTCCTTCAAGAAACAATTTTAAATTTTTCTCAACATCGTCCATCAGCTTTATCATGCTTTTTTCAGATTTCCAAGCAATATGTGGTGTAATTAAAATATTATCCAGCTCAAATAATTTAGAATTTTTTTCAATTGGCTCAACACTTGTAACATCAACAGCTGCTGATTTTATTATTTTATTTTTTAGTGCAAAATACAAATCTTCCTGATTTATTACAGGCCCTCTTGCAAGATTCAAAATTACCGCACTTTTTTTCATCTTTTTCATTTTTTCAAGATTTATAAGATTCCTTGTTGAATCAGTCAGCGGGACATGAAGTGTCAAAACATCACATTTTTCAAGCACTTCATCCAAATCATAACGTAAAAATCCATCTTTTTCAATTACAGAGCCAGTTTTCGCATTATCTTTTTCAGTATTCTTCGCAACCATCACTTCCATTCCCAATATCTCTGCGACTTGAGCGACTCTCTTACCAATATTTCCAAATCCTACAATTCCTAATATTTTTCCATTCACATCGTCTATCGGATATTTCTGATAATCAGGAACAGTAATATCCATCCATTTTCCATCCTTAACTTCCTCATAATATCTATTAACAGGCGTCAATTCATTCAATAAAAAAGTAATAGCAAGTTGTGCAACGGAATTAGTCGAATACCCCGAAACATTTGCCACTTTTATCCCAAACTCATTTGCGCTTTTCACATCAATATGATTAAATCCTGTCGCTGTAATAAGTATCAATTTAAGTTTTTTAGCCTTTTCAAATTGTTCTCTTCCCAGTTTTATCCTAGTCGTTATTACAACATCCACATCTTTTATTCTCTCATCAACCTCACCAAAATCAGTATCTCTATACTCAATATATTCGCCGTATTTAGAAAATCTTTCTTTCAAATCAATCGGCCCAGCTGTAATTCTGTCTAAATAAACTATCTTTAAATTTTTATCCATAATTATCATCTTTTCTTTAATTAATTTAATTTTTACATATTTACAAAAAGTTATTTTATCAAATTATATTTTTGATTGAAAAATATATTCGTTTAATGTCAAATTATATAATATCCACATCTGCTTTTAATTTATAGATAACATCTTTTCTTTCTACAACTATCATTACTTTTTCCTTCAATTCTTTATCCCTTTTTATTTTTTGAAGTAATTTTTTAGCAGGATTTATAGCAATGGCGTTTCCTACATTTTTAAACATTGTCAGATCACCAGTTGTATCCCCATAAGCATACGATTTTGTCAAATCTATTTCGTACATTTTACAAAAATCTGCTATTGCTTTTTGTTTACTTTTGGCATCCCACATTGGAGTTACTTTTCCTGTAAAAATGCCATTTTCATTAACTTCATAAATAGAGGCCTTGTAATCTTTAACTCCATATCTTTCAGCCATTTTGCTTACAAGAAAGTCTGGGCTCCCAGAAATAATTATAACTTTATGATTTCTTTCTTTGTGGTACTTTAACCTTTCACGTGTATAGCGATAAACCTTGTCGCCTTTTAGCTCCATTACCCTTTTAGCAATAAAATCCATATCCTCCTTGCTAAAATTCTTTAGAGCTTCCATATAAGTCTGCACAAGTTCATCGAGATAATCGTCATAATCTCCAGTTCTATTTTCCCATTTGGAAAATTTTTCTTTAACTTTCCCTTCCCAAGTCATCATATCAATATATTCATACTGTACAAGCATCTTAAAATGCTCAATTAGCAAAGAATCTCTATAAATTGTTCCATCTATGTCAAAAAAGGCCGCTACATTTTTATTCATCCGCATTCCCCCTTATTTA
>NZ_CALHQO010000232.1:0-2573 GCF_938036635.1 uncultured Leptotrichia sp. | reverse complement strand
AAAAATTAATAAAAAGAGGTGGTTAATCGTGGATAAGGTTTTAAAAAAAGAAAAGAGTAAAATTGAAAAAATGAAAAGAAGGGAGAAGCTCAAAGAATTAAGGGATAGAGAAAAAGGGTTTACGCTTGTAGAGGTGATACTGGTAGTGGCGATTATTACGATAATATCGGCAATTGCAGTACCACAAGTTGGGAAATATTTAAATAAGGCTAATAGAAGCAAGGTAATTGGAGCAGTTGCGGAACTTAATAATACGACAACTTCTTGGAGCATTGATCATGGTGGAGATGCACCTAAGAATTTACAGGATATTTTAACAGAGCATGGAAATCTAAATAAACTTGGAATTGGGCTTGATAACAACGGGAAATTTAAGATTGGAAATATTGAAGGAAATGTAGTTTATCAGAATGGAGAAGTTTTTGCCAAAGTATCTGCAGGAAGTAAGGCTTTTGCAGGGGAAGAAATTAGGAAATAATGGATATTGTGCTTGAAATTGTGAAATATTGTATTTTTTTTAGAATTATCTGGATTGATTTGAAAAAAAGGATTATTCCTGAAGAAAGTTTTGTTATTTTACTTGCATTAGGATTGATATCAGCAATTCAAAATATTAATTTAGAAGGTTATTATCTGGGAATTTGTGCTTATTCAATGCCAATGATAGTACTTTATATTTTAGAAGATTATTTTGGAAAAACGTTGATAGGCTTTGGAGATGTGAAACTGATGATGGGAATTGGTGGTATTTTGGGATATTTTGGAGTGGAGAAGATTATAAATTTTTATATGATTTTGTATATTTTTTCTGGAATAGTTGCTTTTTTATTTTTATTTTTGAAAAAGTGGAAAAAGTATGAATATATTCCATTTGCACCATTTATAATCATAAGTTATGTTATTTTTGAAATTTTTGGAAAATAAAAGTTGGGGAAAAAATGAGAAGGAATAAGGGAGAAACGTTAATTGAGAGTTTAATTTCGATGTTTTTTGTAACAGTTATCATTGTACCAGTTGCAAATTTATTTTTACAGACATTTAAAACGGATATTAAAGTTGATAATTTAAATGAAAAAAATGTAAACATTGAAAATATGGTTGAAATATTAAAGGCAAAAAAATATGATGAAATTGTAAATTTTATCGGAAAATATGAGATTTCAAAAGTAGATGATTTTTATAATAGATTTGCAATTGAGAAAAAATATCAATTTTTGAAAAAATTGGAACAAAAACTAGATAAAAAGGGAAAGTTTCAGGAAGATAAAATAAATTTAGAAATAAAGAAGGCGGATGGGTATTTTATGAATGAGTTTGGACAGAAAGAATATATTTTTGAAATAAATATTGATAAAATAAAGGATTATTATTTTCCAAATATTGATGAAAGCAGTTAAAAAATTAGTTTGCAGGAGGAAAATAAATGAAAAAAAGAGAAGGATATTTATTAGTCGAAATATTAATAAGTATGTTTATATTTTCTGTTCTTGTATTCGTAATTTCTGCGTTCTTAAAACGTGTGGTTATTGTGGAAAAGGCAAAGAAGGATAATCAGAAAATGTATGAGAAAATGTATTTTTCGATGGATAAAATTGTTTTGGATATAAAGAATAGAGATATTCAAGGATTTTCTTATGAAGGAGAGAATAATAACATTTTTGTTAAAGAAAATCAAATAGTTTTTAAATTGAATGAGCTATTTTACAAAATTGAATTTGATAAAGGAAAATTGTATATTTCTGATGCGGAAAATTTGAAAAAATTTGGAAGTAGAGCAGAAGTTGGAAAATTTCGTGAGGCAAAGTTTGAGAAAGTGGGAGAATTATTCGTTATTAGATTAAATAGTAATAAAAATAATAGTGTTAGGGCTGTGAGAATTTAAATTGAGGTTTTGGATAATGAGAAATAGATATTTTAGGTTATTGAAAAATATAAAACTTGGGGGAAAAAATAAGAATATAGAAAAAAGAAATGAGGGAGCTAGCCTTGTTTATGTTTTAGTAATTTTGTCAATAATTTCAGCATTTTCAATTAATTTTGCTTACTATGTGCGACAGAAAAAGGAAATGGTGTTTTTGAAAAGCCAAAAGGAAACTAAAGTTGAGAAGAATTTTTTGATACAGAAGGAAAATCAGAATGTAGAACGAATTTTGAATAAAGGGATTTTATTTGATGGTAATACAGTTTCGTTAGATAGGAGAGAGCGATATTTTGATAGTGTTTTAAAAAAAGATGGGCAAGTTGTTGAGATAAAAAATTTGATTTTTTTAGCAAAAGATACTGAAAGTATTGGGAATTACAAGGTTAAGTCAATAAGGGACAGCAATGATAATGAATATTCATTACCACTTGAAGAAAATAAGGTTTATAGTGAATTGAAAGTTGTTTTTGCAAGAAAAATTTTGGATGAAGAGATATTGTTTCAGGAAAAGGTAGGGTTTAGGAGATTAAGTTCGCTGGAAGTGGAAATGAGAGTTGTGGAATCAGGTTTTTTATAGAACTGTCCCAAATGGAATACTTAGAAATAAGATAAAAGATTAAAGGGGGAGTGATGGGAGAAAAAATAAAAATAT
>NZ_CALHQO010000231.1:0-3786 GCF_938036635.1 uncultured Leptotrichia sp. | reverse complement strand
AATAAAAAAATACCACAGCCAATAAATCAAATAAATATTCCATTTTACAAACTCACAGGAGAAAATCAGGAAAAAATAGAAATTTTAGATTATAATGAAAAAGAGTTTTTAGTAAAGACATTACGGAAAGAAAGTCCAAAACTTGATTTTGAGATAAATTATGGAAATGATGGAAAAGGATATGGAATTCATTACGTTGATAAAAACACAGACATAACAGCTGTCATTTTAACAAATTCATTTTTTTCAGGAGAATATACAAAAAAATTAAAAATTGAAAAAGTAGTATTCTTTAAAGGAAGTCCAGTGGTTCAATATGAAAAAACGTTGGAAAGTCAGGATTTAAAACTGTTAAAACTAAAGGAAATTCCGAAGAGAATATTAAGTTTAGTGTGTTGTATGATTGAAATTTTATCAAGTGAAGGAAATAATTAAAATAAGGAGTATTTATGAATAATAAGAAAAAAATAACGCTATTTTTAGGTGCAATTTCTTTAATTGCTTTTGGAAATTATAAGCAATTTGTAAAAAATAGTAAGCAAAAAACAGTTGTAGAAGGTAAATCTAGTGAGAAAGCGTCTTCTTCATCAGGTAAAGCGGATAAAGAAGGTAAAAGCAGTGAAAAAGCAACTTCATCTGCGGGAAATGGTCCAACGCAAAAGGTTCAGAATACAGAAGTTATGGCTGAAATAAAATCAGTACCGCAGCCTCAGCCAGCTAAAACTACAGTTCAAAATAATACAGATGATACCAAAAACAATAAATCTGATAAAAATTTAGAAACAAAGGACAGAGAGAAAAATATCAGCAAAGGTAAAACTGAAAATTTATCTCAAGATATAAAAAATAAAAATTCAAAAAATAATAAAAAATTAACGGAGGATAATAGTCTAAAAACAAATAAAAATGTAGAAAGCCAATACAAGCTTAATACAAAAAATAAAGAAGAGACTAAAACTAAGAAAGAAAGCAAATCAAGTGAAAAAGCAACTTCATCAGGTGGAAATTAGGTGAAAACATGATGTATAAGGTTCAAGTACGTTTTTTATTTCATTCGGATATAAAAATTAAAATACCTGAAAGCTATGATGATTCTGTTTTTGACAGGTTATTTGGAATTTTAGAAGATGTGAATGAAAAGTATAATTCTTATGCTGAAAATTCGTATATTGATAAAATAAATAAAAATAATGGGCATTTTGTAAAAGTAAACGATGAAACTATCAAAATTTTGAGCAAAGTTATTCATTTATCAAAAATTATTGGTGGAGAGTATGACATTACAATAATGCCTCTTATAAGACTGTGGGGTTTTTATAAACGAACCCCCATTTTGCCGTCTTTTGATAAAATAAAAAAAGCAAAAAGGCTTGTAGATTATAAAAAGATAATTATTGATAAAAAGAAAAAGCAGGTAAAAATTGAAAAAAATCAGGAAATTATAACAGGATCATTTATAAAGGCTTATGCAATAGAAAAAATGGTTCAGGAAATGAAAAAAATTGGGATAAAGGACGCAATTGTAAATGCTGGCGGGAGCAGTATCATTGCTATTGATGAATGGGGAATTATTGCTGAAAATCCTGAAGATGAGAAGGAAATATTAAGAAATGTAAATGGAATGCCTGTAAGAATAACAAAGTATGAATGTAATGAAGAACGTAAGGAGAATGATTTATTTGAAATAAAGATAAAAGATACAAGTTATTCCACATCTAATCAGAAAAATACATATCTTTTGATAAATAACGAAAAATACGGACACATTATAAGTCCTAAAACTGGCTTTCCATCTCAAAATAAACAAGTTGGAGTAATTACAAAAAGTGCTTTTTTTGGAGATATTATTTCGACAGGACTATATAATCAGACACCAGAAAAATTTTATGAAATTATGGAAAAACTATCTAAAGAGATGGATATTTCAGGATTTTTGATTAATAATACAGGAAAGATATTTTATTATAATATGGAAAAATATTTTTGTGGAAAATAAAAAAGGAAGAAGGAAATAAAATGGCAAAAGATGTTTTACATGAGCTAAGAGATATAAATTCGCTAAAGTCAAGGAGAAATAATGTAATACTAATATTCCTGTGTTTTCTAGTGGGAATTTTTTCTGGAATTATCGTGGGGACATATACATTAATATTAAAAAAGATGTCGATTTTTAGAGAATTTTTTACAACAAATCTAGAATTTTATAAAATAGCTATTGGAATAGCAATCTTTATTATTATGGGATTAGCCATACAATTTATGCTTACCAAATATCCGTTAATTAGTGGAAGTGGAATTCCGCAAGTTAGTGGACTGCTTACTAAAAAGGTAAAGTTTAGATGGTTTGGGGAACTTATTACAAAATTTGTAGGAGGAATATTAGCAATAGGGGCAGGAATGTCTATGGGTCGTGAAGGGCCTTCAGTGCATTTGGGATCTTTGGTTGGTTCTGGGGTGAAGGAACTTACGAAACGCTCTGAAGTGGAAGAAAAGTATTTGGTAACATGTGGAGCAAGTGCTGGAATTTCCTCAACATTTAATGCACCACTTGCAGGAGTGATTTTTTCTCTTGAGGAACTTCACAAATTTTTTTCTCCATTATTATTAATCTGTACTCTTGTAGCAAGTGGAACTTCAAATTATGTTTCAAGAATGATTTTAGGCTCACAAACTTCTTTTCAATACAATTTTGTGCTTCCAGAAGGTATACCATATTATATATTTGCGATTATAACAGTTGTTTTTTGCGTTATAATTACAATTACTGGAAAAGCATTTAGCTATTTTCTGCTTTTAACTCAAAAACATTATAGAAATCTGAAATTGAATAAATATATAAAAATATCGATATTTATGATAATGGCGTATATTGTAGCAGTATTTTTTAGGGATATTACAGGAGGAGGACATGAACTTATAGAGGAAATGTTTGGAAAAAATGTAATGTTAAAAACAATCATTATAATTTTACTTCTCAAATTCTTTTATACAATGTTTTGTTATGCAACAGGAGCACCAGGAGGAATTTTCCTGCCAATGCTTGTAGTAGGAGCTTTGATAGGAAAAGTTTATGGTGAGATATTAAATAATTATTTTTCAGTTCCAAATGAAATAATTGTACATTTTATGCTGCTTGGAATGGCTGCATATTTTACAGCAGTTGTCAGAGCTCCAATAACTGGAATTACATTAATTTTGGAAATGACAGGTAACTTTTCATATCTTTATATGCTAATAATTGTCTGCACAATAACTTATATTTTTACAGAATTGCTTAAAATGGAGCCAATTTATGAAAGACTTTATTTTAATATGTTTCATAAGCAAATTTTAGAAGAAGACAAGGAAAAGAGAAGAATACAGAAACGTGCTAAAAGATTGGAAATATTGGAAAAATGGTGGAAAAATAAAAAAATCGAAATTGGTGTAAAGCCAGATGGGAAAAATGTAAAAGACAAGATAGTAACACTTTTAATTCCTGTAGGAGCAAATTCTGAATTTGACAATAAGTTGGTAAAAGAGCTTAAATTACCAGAAAATCTGTTAATCGTGAGTGTGCGTAAAGCTGGGAAGGATAGTATAGCACGAGGAGATACATTGATTCAGAGCGGGAATCAGCTTGTGATTATTACAGATTACAGGACGGCACAGGAGTATGCTGGAGAACTGAGGGAGAGAGGAGTGAAGATTGTTGATGAATTTTAGATATATAGTAAAACTACTTTAAAACTAAACTCAAAAGTTATGACTATTTTACTCAAACCCTAAATTTATATAATTTTTAGT
>NZ_CALHQO010000230.1:0-5018 GCF_938036635.1 uncultured Leptotrichia sp. | reverse complement strand
TAGTTTCAAAACAATTTATATAATTTTTATTTTATCTTTTATTTCCGTTATTTAATTTTTTCAATAAAAGTTTACCATATTTTTTTATTAATTTCAAGATTTACTCTATTTTCAAATTTTTGCAAAAAAAGAAAATCAAATTAATGATTTTCTAAATTTTAAATCAAATATGAATTACATTAAGTATACTCATAAGAATTGGTACAACTAATATAAATAAAATCGTACTTGTTGTAACTACATTTGTGGAATATCCAATATCTCCATTAGTTTCATTAACCAAAATTGGCAATGCTGCAAATACTGGTGCTGCCGACTGTATCACAAACGTTTTTATCTCCAAATCATTTAACTGCACAAAATGCCCAGCAATTTTCAATAACACAATCATAACAATTGAAGAAAATACAAATCTTCCAAGTAAAGCCAAGTTTGTATCCAAATCAAACCGAATACTGTGAAGCCCTGCATCTGCCAGCACTATTCCGATATATAGCAATGCAAGAGGTGTTACAACACTTCCAAGATATTTTGTAGTTTCCACAATTGGAGTTATTACTTTTATTCCTGACAAAAGTACAATAAAAGCTATTACAAAAGCAATAAGCGGAGGCGATAACAACTTTTTCAGATTAAATCCACTTTTTTCATCTTTATTGCCTTCCAATGAATCACCAGCCAGAAGCATATACCCTAAAGTCCAAATTGATACAGTATTTGTAATATAATACATTAAATAATATTTGGAAGCCGCTTCTCCAAAAAGTGCCATATTTAATGGAAGTCCAATAAATATAGTATTTGCATTGACTACTGCATTATAAAAGACTCCACGTCGTCCTTCTCTCATCTTCACCAGCTTTATTACAAAAAAAGCTGCAGTATATCCGATAATAACCGAAGCAAATGTAAAAATTAAACGATTTGACACTTCCTTCAAAGCATCCATATTCAAATATTTCAAGACTGAATAGAATATTGAACAAGGCAAAGCCACATTTGTAATAAGTTTTGACACATTTTCACTAAATGTGTGATGAAACCAGTGTCTTTTTTTCAAAATATATCCAATCGCAATCATAACAATAATAGGGAAAATACTTCCCAGTGATTTCAAAAAAATCATTTTTAAACTTTCCTTTCTTTACTATACCCATTTCTTTCAAAATCAAATCTAATAATTCCATAACATTTAAAGTTGATTTTACAATAATTCACTACAAAAATATTATTTTAAACAAACAAAGCAAGGACTCGTTAAAGTCCCTGCACTTTTTATCAATATTATAACTTAAACAGTAAATCAGTATAAGTTGGGAAATTCCAGTATTCCTTATCAATAATTTTTTCCAAATTATCACAAGGTACTCTTAATGCTTCCAGTCCTGTTACTAATTTTTCTTTTGCTAAATCTGTCTGTTTTCCTAAATCTTTTTCATTTCTTACTCTGTTAATTTCTTTTTCAAGTGATTTTACTTCTTTTCTTAAAGTTGTAATATTTTTAAGCACATCTTTTAATATTTCTTCCTGCTCTTTTATAAATGCTTTTCCATATTTTGAATTTTTTTCAATATGATCAGCTAATAAATTGGCATATTTCAATCCAGATGGCAAGATGTTTTTATTTGCAATATCAATCAATGTTCTTGATTCTATGCTTAATTGCGTTACATATCTGTCTGCATAGGCATTGTATCTTGCGATAGATTCATGTTCAGAAAGCATTCCAATTTCCTGAGTTAATTCAAGGACATCTTTATCTATCATTTTTCTAAGTGCTGTATTTGAAGCTACTTCATTTGTAAGTCCACGTTTTTTAGCTTCTTTTGCCCATTCTTCACTATATCCGTTTCCATTGAAAATTATTCTATGGTGTTTTTTATAGGTATTTGCAATAATTTCATTTGCTACTTTTGGCAGAGATTTTTCAGTTGCTTTTTCAAGTTTATCTGCATATTCAGAAAGAACTTTTCCTACCATAGCATTTATTACAGCCGCAGAAGTTGCAGGTGTAGAGCTTGACCCTGGCATTCTAAATTCAAATTTATTTCCAGTAAATGCAAATGGCGAAGTTCTATTTCTATCTCCAGCATCCATGCTAAATGCAGGCAACACATCAACTGACAAGTTTACTTTTGATGATTCTGACACAGGTGCATCTTTTTTATATGCAATATTATTCAAAACCGTTGTCAATTCATCTCCTAAAAATACTGAAATAATTGCAGGCGGCGCTTCGTGTCCACCAAGTCTATGATCATTTGTCGCAGTTGCAGTCGCATATCTTAACATTGGATAATATCTGTCAACAGCTTCAATCACTGCAGCCACAAAGATTAAAAATTGTGTATTTGATTTCATATCTTTTCCAGGACTGAAAAGATTTTTACCGTCATCAGTTCCTAGTGACCAGTTATTATGTTTCCCTGAACCGTTTACTCCTGCAAATGGCTTTTCGTGAAGCAATGCTACCAGATTGTGTCTTAATGCTGTTTTTTCAATAGTTTCCATTATTATCTGATTCTGATCTGATGCCAAGTTTGCTACTGAAAATAGTGGTGCTACTTCAAACTGGTTTGGAGCAACTTCATTATGTCTTGTTTTTGACGGAATCCCTAATTTCCAAAGTTCAACATCAACATCACTCATAAAGTTTATTACTTTTTCCTTGATTTTTCCGTAATAGTGGTCACTTAGTTCCTGCCCTTTAGGTGCAGATGCTCCAAATAATGTTCTTCCTGTAAGCAATAAGTCATCTCTTGCTTCAAACATATCTTTTTTTACAAGAAAATATTCCTGTTCCACTCCTAAAGTGTTAAATACGTGATTAGCCGTAGTATTCCCCAAAGCCCGTAAAACTCTTAATGCTTGTTCACTTATATATTTCATTGTTCTTAATAAAGGTACCTTTTTGTCCAACGCTTCACCAGTAAATGAAATAAAGGCTGTAGGAATATACAATGTAACTCCATTTTTATTTTCTCTTATGAATGGATATGAACTTGTATCCCAAATTGTGTAACCTCTTGCCTCAAATGTGCTACGAAGCCCTCCGTTTGGAAATGAAGATGCATCAGATTCACCTTTTATCAAATTATTTCCAGAAAATTTGTAAATAACTTCCTCATTTTCAACAGGTTCCAAAAATGAATCATGTTTTTCTGCTGTCAAGTCATTTAATGGCTGAAACCAGTGACAGAAGTGAGTAGCTCCTCTTTTAGTTGCCCAGTCCTTAATTGCGTTTGCAATGACTTCAGCAGTTTCCTTCGACAATTCAGTTTCACCTAGTTGCGACGCCTTAAACTCTTTAAAAACGGCTTTGGAAACTCTTTTTTTCAAATTACTGTCTCTAAAAACGTTTTCTCCAAAGCTTTTCATAGCGTTTTCCATAAAATTTAACCTCTTTTCTGTATCAATTTCTTATGGAACAGTGCTTTTCCACTCTCCATTTTTCTAACTATGTTTTATTATACAATGTGAGAAAATATAAGTCAAACAAAAATTTTTTCATTTCTTATTTCTTTATACATAAAAAATATATAGTAATTCCATTAAAAAAAGGTTGAATTATATCTATAATTAATTCTTTGATTCTTAAATATTACTTCTATTTATACGTATATTGAGATACTCACAAAAAAGTATGTTATTCATATCAAACGAAATAAATGCTAAAATATCAATTAACAGGCAATAAGGAGAAAAAACAAAGATGAAAGATTTAACAAAAGGAAACGAATTAAAAACTATAATTTATTTTTCTTTACCAATTTTAATAGGAAATTTATTTCAGCAGATTTACAATATTTCAGACACAATCATTGTGGGAAATTTTTTAGGAAAAGAAAGCCTTGCTGCTGTAGGCTCAAGTTATCAGATTAATGTACTTATAATAGCTGTTTCGATAGGAATTTCATTAGGGACAAGCATTCTAATTTCTCAATATTTTGGTGCAAAAGATATGGAAAATTTGAAAATCACGGCAAACACAGGGTTTATTTTTTCCATAGTTTTATCTCTTATTGTTACAACATTAGGTTTTTTACTGTCAAACAATATTTTAATTTTAATTAATGTCCCGCAAAAATTATTAATGGAGGCAAATATCTACTTAAAAATTATTTTTATTGGAGTTGTTCCAACTTTTGGCTACAATTCTCTTACAAACACGCTAAAAGGCATAGGCGATTCAAAAACGCCGACTTACATCTTAATTACCGCAGTGATTTTAAATATTATCCTAGATATATTTTTTGTAGCAGTACTAAACTCTGGAGTTGCAGGAGCTGCAATTGCAACTGTTATTTCACAGTTTATTTCCTTTTTTCTTTGCTTACTTTACATAAAATTTAAATATCCGAATTTAATTTTTCAAAAACATTATTTCAACTTAAATTTTAATATTTTAAAAGAAATACTGATTATTGGAATGCCAGCAATGTTACAGCAAGTTTTAATTAGCCTAGGATTTATTGTTATTCAAATTCTTGTAAATGGATTTGGAACAGACTGTATTGCAGCTTTTATTTCTGCTTCCAGAATTGACTCCTTTGCAGAATTGCCATCCATAAATTTAGGACAGGCGTTGATGACTTTTACAGCCCAAAATTATGGAGCCAAAAAAATGAATAGAATAATTAAAGGTGGAAAAGATAGCCTAATTTTAGGAATCACATTTTCCATCATAATCTCAATTATTATTTTTATTTTTCCAGCATTCTTTATTTCAATATTTAACCGAAATCCTGAAGTGATTTTTATAGGAAATCAATATTTACGTATAATTTCAGCATTTTACGTAATTTTCTGCACAATGCAAATACTAAATGGATTGCTACTAGGCTACGGAAAATCCTTAGTTCCATTAATAGCCTCCATTACTTCATTTTGTATGTTTCAAGTGCCTCTAGCCATTTTACTTTCCAAAACATCGTTAGGCTACAACGGAATTTGGATTGCCGCACCGATAGGATGGACGGGAGGACTATTAATTCGAGTATGGTATTTTATAAAAATTT
>NZ_CALHQO010000229.1:0-2397 GCF_938036635.1 uncultured Leptotrichia sp. | reverse complement strand
TCTTGTTCCCTAGTGTAATTTTTAACATAAAATTATTAATGTATTCTATCTTATATTTATAATCTTCTTTATCTAAATCCGAATTATCTAAAAATTCCTCTTTAATTTCATTTAAATGTTTTTCAATTTTTTCACTGTTTACTAATTTGTAAGTATCTGAATTTGAATCGTATTTAAATTTCTCATCTAACATCTCTTTAAATTCTTTTTTGTTCATTCCTATTAAAAGATTTCTATATTTTCCAGTTGTTCTACTTTAGTCCTAATTACTTCCAATTTCAATTAATAGTTTTAGTCCCCTTTGATATTGGGGTAGTCTATATCATTTGATAATTCAATATCGCCATTTTCAAATAGTTTTAGTCCCCTTCGATATTGGGGTAGTCTATATCAGTCAGAAGTAAATTTACATTATCAGATATGTTTTAGTCCCCTTCGATATTGGGGTAGTCTATATCCCATCATATAATTGGAATAATGTTGTTTTTCAAATTTTATATTGTCCCTCTATTCTTAAATTTCGATATAGATTACCCCTTTTTATACATTTTAACACAGTTTATCTATAAAAACAAATATTTGTTTAATTTTAATGTTTGAAGTGTCTGATGCCAGTAAATACCATTGTCATTCCGTGTTCATCGGCAGCTTCGATTGACTCTTTGTCTCTAATTGAGCCGCCTGGCTGTACTAATGCTTTGATACCGTATTTTGCAGCTTCATCTACACAGTCTCTGAATGGGAAAAATGCGTCTGATGCCAGAACTGCTCCTTCCAGTGATTCTAAATCTCCTTTGGCATGTTCAAGTGCGTGCTGAGTTGCCCAGATTCTGTTTGTCTGTCCTGTTCCAACTCCTGTTGCCGCTCCATCTTTTACGACCACAATTGCATTTGATTTTACGTGTTTTACGACTTTCATTCCAAGTTCCATATCTTTTAATTCTTGCTCTGTTGGCTGTTTTTTTGTTACAACTTCCATATTGTCAATCATCTTCTGATTTGTCTGCTGAACTAATATTCCGCCATCAACTTTTACGTATTCCACTTTATCCTGCGGTTTTGCAACTTCGCATTTTATTACTCTCAAATTTTTCTTGGATTTTAATATTTCAAGAGCTTCATCAGTAAATGCTGGGGCAATTACGATTTCTAGGAAAATTTTATTCAGTTCCTGTGCAGTTTTTGCATCAATTTCTCTATTAATCGCAACAATTCCGCCAAAAATTGATACTGGATCGCAATCATGAGCTTTTTTGTAAGCCGTGAAAACATCATCTGCAACTGCTACACCGCAAGGAGTCGAGTGTTTTACAGCACAGCAGGCAATTTCATCAAATTCATTTGCCACTTTCCAAGCAATATCCATATCCCTGATATTATTAAATGACAATTCTTTTCCATTTAACTGGACAAAATCCTTCATACTTCCATTTTCAGTAGTTGAAACGTAGTATGCAGACGATTGGTGAGGGTTTTCGCCATATCTTAAATCAAATTTCTTTTCATACGAAACATTCAAATATTTTGGATATTCCTCTTCCAGCAAGAAATTAGAGATAGCTGCATCATAAGCTGATGTCAAATTAAACACCTTCCCAGCCAATCTTTTTTTTGTTTCAAATGAAACTTCCCCATTATTTTTGATTTCTTCCATAACCTTCTCATAGTCTTCTGTTTCGCAGATAACAGTAACATCCTTGAATGATTTTGCAGCCGAACGAAGCATTGTAGGACCACCTATATCAATAAATTCGATTTTTTCATCAAAAGTCTTATCTGTCTGAACTTCCCTGAAAAACGGATAAAGATTAACAACAACATAATCAATCGTCTCTATTCCTTCTTTTGCAATCGTATCCATATGCTCCCTATTGTCCCTAATCGCCAAAATTCCACCATGAATATTCGGATGTAATGTTTTCACTCTTCCATCCAGCATTTCCTTAAAATTAGTAACTTCCGAAACATCTATCACAGAAAGTCCATTTTCCTTCAAAAACTTGTAAGTCCCTCCAGTCGAAATAATTTCCACACCTTTTTGATTCAAAAACTGTGCAAATTCCAATATCCCAGTCTTATCAAAGACACTAATCAAAGCTCTTTTTTTCATTCGGCATCATTCCTCCAATATATTTTGTTAAATTTATTTTATCACAAACCCTTGTATTTATCAAGGTTGTGTAATTATTAACTTTCAAATAAAAAACCTGTATTTCTACAGGAAAAAACAATGTTTTTATTTTCGATTAAATCTGAGGTTTATCTGTTAAGAATATAGTAAAAAAATATTATTTCCAGACAAATAACTAAAATATCTGATTTCACAGTTTCACCTCCATATATTAAAACTAAAGGAGCGACCCTTCATATAATATTATAACACAATAAATTAAAAAC
>NZ_CALHQO010000228.1:0-2396 GCF_938036635.1 uncultured Leptotrichia sp. | reverse complement strand
TATGAAAATCAAGAGGATTTATTGGTAAAATTAGGAAAAACATATGTTATGTTTTTTTGTGAGAATCACAGATATTATCATTTCATAATTTCAAGAAAAAATATGAAAATAGATTTATTTTCAAAGTTTTCAGAAATAGAAAATAATAACGAAAAAGCCTTTAGTATATTAAAAATCGAGGCGATAAAAATACTTGAAAAAATGGGAGTGCCAAATCAGGCTATGCAAGATAAAATTATAGCAATGTGGGCCTTGGTACAAGGATTAACAACAATAATGATTACAAATGATATAAAGTATTCTGAAAGTTGGGAAGAGAAAATAGAGGAGATAATAAAATCAGTTTGTATAGTAAGGTAACCCTAAAATATGCTCAAGTACATTTGAAAGAAACTATTAAAAGTTATGTAAATTTAAGGTTTGAGTAAAATAGTTATGGCGTTTGAGTTTAATTTTAAGACGTTTTATCATAGAATTGAAAGTTGCTGGTTATTGTAAGATTTTGAAACTTAAATTGTTAATATTTAGCAGTTAAATTTTAGATAGATTTAATATATCTATGGTCTATGGAAGGTGAGAAATATGGAATTAATTATACACGATTTAGATGATGAAAAATTAGAAAATTTAAAGTGGAAAATTGAAAAAAAGGAAAAAATTACGGATAAAATAAAAGACAGTATAAATCAAAGGAAAATAATAGTTGATGAAGATGTGTCTATAATTTGTGACAGCGGTAGGATTAAAAGCTGTATGGGATGTTTTGAATGCTGGATTAAAACTCCAGGAAAATGTAAAATTAGGGATGGATATGAAAATATAGCAAAATTATATTCAAAAGCAGACAAAGTCGTAATTATAAGTCAATGTGTCTATGGTTCTTACAGTCCATTTGTAAAAAATGTGCTAGATAGGACAATTCCATATTTGTTGCCATTTTTTAAATTTAAAAATAAAGAGATGCATCATATCCCACGAAATAAAACAAAATTTGGATTAAATGTGTATTTTTATGGAAAAAATTTATCATCAAATGAAAAGATAGCCGCTAAAGAAATAGTAAAGGCTAATAGCGTGAATTTAGATGTAAAAACTTTTAAGGTTTCTTTTTTGGAAGATTAGGAGAATGATGAGATATGAAAATTAGTATAATAAATGGAAGTCCAAAAGCAATTAAAAGCAATTCCGAAATATTGGGAAGTTATTTATCATCTTTGCTTAAAGAAAATGAGATAAAAGAATATTATTCAATTTATGCTAGATTGGATGATAAGATTAAAAATGAAATTCATAACAGCGACATTTTAATATTTCTTTTTCCCTTGCATGTTGATGGAATTCCGTCCAATCTGTTAAAATTACTTGTAAAATTTGAAGAGGAAAAAGTTATAAAATCTGAAACTAAAATTTATTGCATAGTGAATAATGGATTTTATGAAAGTAAGCAAAATCGATTAGCAATTTTGCAGATAAAAAATTGGTGTGAAAAGGTTAATGCGAGATGGGGGCAAGGAATTGGCGTAGGCGCAGGAGAATTGCTGCCACATTTGAAAAAATATCCATTGGGGCGAGGACCGCTAAAAAATTTAGGTAAAGTGTTAGATAAATTTTCCGCTAATATTCTAACTTTAAAAAGTGATGAGGATATTTATATAAATCCAAACTGGTTAAAAAGCTTATATTTTTTTCAAGCTACAATTTCATGGATTTTAAAAGGTAGAAAAAATAATTTGAGAGTAAGAGAACTTTTTAGAAAAAGTAATTAAAGTTGTGTAATAAAAAAGACTATCCTTAGATTATGATAGTCTTTTATTTTTGTTAATCTTAAAAAAATTTTTTTAAAATCAATCAGTAGCAAAAAATTAATTTGCCAATGAATTAACTTTTAATGTTAATCTAGATTTTTTTCTTGATGCAGTGTTTTTCTTAATAACACCTTTTGTTACAGCTTTATCTAATTCTTTATATGCTACTTGTAATGCTGATTTAGCTTCGTCGACATTTTTAGCTTCAACAGCGGCAAGCACTTTTTTTACGAAAGTTCTAGTTCTGCTTCTGATAGCTTGATTTCTAGCTGCATTTCTTTCACCAATAAAAACTCTTTTTTTAGATGATTTTGAGTGTGCCATTTATTTCTCCTTTCAATAGTTTTACTTATAAAATAAATTGCTATATAGTTAAATATATTGCAAATTACACAATATATTATCATTTTTTTCAATAAAAATCAAGCCATAAAGAATAAATTTTTCTGTTTTCTGTTAAAAGTTATTTTGATTAATAAGTATTTTTTTCTTTATATTTTTAATTTATTTTTAACGCAAGGGCATCAGACGCCATGCCCTTGCATCCCCGCTTAACGCAAAACTTTCTTATAAAAGAAAAATAGAACTCGC
>NZ_CALHQO010000227.1:0-4937 GCF_938036635.1 uncultured Leptotrichia sp. | reverse complement strand
GGATTTAGGAATTGCAGGCGGGAATGGTAAAGGTCTGATTTTCAAAAAAGGACAAATTATAAAAAAAGTTGAAGAAAAAGATTTATTAGCAGAACTTATTAACGAAATAAATAAATTGGAGGAATAGTATGTATAGGAGTTTAAAAAGTTTTTATTTTTCATTATTTTCATCTAAAAAATTATTAGAGATTTGACTATTTCTCAAATCAATTTCTTCTTTATCTTTAAAATTATATTTGCTGTCTTTTCCTTCATTTTTTAAATAGTTATTTTCAACATTCAAATAAATCACAATTTGTAAAGTCATAAAATATAGCAAAAATAAAGATATAATAACTGAAAAAACAATAACTATTAGGAATGTTCCTGCTCTATCAAGTAAAATTCTCGGAATTGGGAAATCGATTATCATAATTCCAATAATAAACCCTACTATAAGTATGATTCCAGGAATTATTTTCTTTAGTCTATTTCCTTCAGATAGTTTTAAACTATAGTCTATAGATTCTGAAAGAGTTAAATTACGAATATAGTATACGTCGTAAAAATAAAGTAAAGCCCATACGAAAACTACTATTGCAGTTATATATGCTAAAAGAGCTAGAAAGGCTCCTATAAAAGAAAGATTTTCTAACACAGATAAAATTATTCTTAAACCGACACCTATTCCTAATAATGTAAGTAATTTTATAAGAATTCCTTTTGCTGAAAACTTATCTGCTCTTCCTTCTACTTTTAATGCAATTTTTCTTAAAAAATATGCTATAAAATAATTATTTGCTACTGTGAATGCAAAAGCTAAAACAAAATTTAATAAAAAAAACATAGGTATTAAATATTCATAAAAAGCTATGATATTAACCAAAAAACGACTATAATAACGATTTGCGAATGGAATAAATATTAAAATAAACTGAAAAAATACAAGCAACTTATTTTCTTTAAGAATTATCTTAAATAAATCAAATGCTGCACTAAAAGTTTCTCCAATTCCAAGATCTTTTTTAAAGATTTTTTCTCTTAAATTTTCCAAATACATAATTTATTTTTCCTTTCCATTTTTTATAATTATACACTAAGTTTAAGAATACTTCAAACTTTAAGCTCGTTTCTCTTTCTCTTAAGCCTGTCTTTTCAAATAATCATACTCCACATTTAAAAATATTACCGTATTCATTATTATTCCTGCAATTCCTAATATACTTGAAATAAATCCGCATACTACAGCAATTAGAAATACAACATACGATGGCATAAAAACAAATAACTTAGTTGAAAATGGCAATACGAACACAAGATTTATCGCTGTAATAATAAGTGTTGGTATCAATATTCTCAATCTATTTTTTTTAGATAATGCCAAATTATATTTAAAAGCTTCTAAAACTTTTATATTTCTTATATATAAAGTTTGCATGAAATAAAGAATATTTAGAGCTACAACTATCACTATTATAAAATACACTCCATACATAATATATTCAAGAAATCTTGAATTAAAATTTTTCGTAATTAAAGAAAAAATTGTTACCATCACTGACATAATCACTATTATGACTCCCATTACAATACAAAACAATAAATATATCCCAATAAATGTTAAATATTTAAAAAATACATTCTTAAATTTATACTCATTTTCCCGACCTTCAATTTTATAAGCTACTTTTGTATAAATTACACCTATCAATAAACCTAAACAAAGGGATACCAAAAGAATACCTGAAAATATCAAAAGTGCTGAAACAACTGCTTCTAAAATAGCCTCTCTATCCTCAACTTGACCTGCAATTTGCATTTTTATAAGAATATTTTGCACTGTAGCATTAGAAAAAAATGTCCATATATTTCCAATAGCAAACAAACTAGCACATAATTTATTTTCTTTTAAAAATATTTTCAAAATTTCAAATGTTTTTTTGAAATATTCTACCATTTTTAATTTTTTATCAAATAATTCTCTTTGTAAATTTTCAAAATCCATAATTTTAATTCCCCTTTCAAAATCAAAAATTAAATCTTACTTTTCATTATTTTCTCTACATTTTTCCCACATGATTTGAGATAGTCATTCTCTACATTCAAAAATACAATTACATACATTATTACAAAAATAATTTCAAAAATACTTGAAATACTTGCTGAAAGAATTATAACGATATTTCTTATATAAAGCTGTTCAAAATTATTATAATAGTAAGTCAACATTGACAATGAACCACTTAATAAAGTTAGAATAATAATAGGAATTCCGATTCTTAATTTATTTTTTCTTGCTAGTATTAGATTATACTTGAAAGATTCCCAAATGTTCATATCTCTTCCTGTATATATCTGAGTAAAGTATGGAATAAGTACTAATGTAAGAATTAAAAATACCAGCCCGATTATTTGTGTATTTAAAATCTGATTCTTTATCAATATTTTTATAGCAAATTTTAACTGTTCCCTTAAAACAGCTACAAAAGGAACAATAAATATCATTACCAGCAAAAGTTTTAAATATTTTAGAATTAAACTTTTAAATTTATATTTACTTTCTGTGCTTTCTATCCGATGTAGCACTTTCGCATATGAGATAAAAATAAAAATTCTTCCATAAAATACTAATGCAATACTTATGAATATATATTTTTTTACAAAATTTAATGGCATTATTCCAGTTAGAATATTTGCAAGAACCAAAAACATAACCCATAATTTATTTTCTAAAATAAATACTCTTAGAACTCGAAACATCCACATAAAATATTCAGTTATATTAAGTTTTCTATCACGTAAATCCTTTTGTAAATCCTTAAAATCCATATTTATTTTATTTCCTTTCAAAATTTATTGTAAATTTTTATCCTGTTTTTTCAAATAATTATATTCCACATTCAAAAATACTATAACTGCTATTGTTATCATAAAGATAAGTAAAAAGCTTGAAATAGCCCCAAAGATTACTGATAGCGGAAATGCTACAAATAATGGCAGTTCAAAAATTTCTAGTGAAAATATTGTAAAAGGCATTAGCAAAAAATAATTTAAAATTCCAAATAAATCTGATAAAAATGGAATTTTTACAATAAAATCTAAAATTGCAAGAATAATAACAGGAGTTAAAATTCTTAACTTATTATTTTTAGATATTTGTAAATTATACTGAAATGCTTTAGAAAATGACATATTTCTTATGTAGTATGCTTGAATAAAATACGCCACTTTCGATAAAAGAAATAATATTAATAATGTTAATGGTATTATTAAAATTCCCTTTATTACAAGCAGTATTGTTATTGCCGCTGTATCACTAATACCCCCTCCTGAACCAATCATCCACATAAGAATAAAATTAGCCCAGCCTAAAACAATTAATATTCTAAAGAAAATAGCTAGAATTGCAGTACATATTCCAAATATAATTAAATATTTAGTAACTATATTTTTCAAATCATACTCTTTAGTATTTTCAATTCTTTGTGCAACTTTTGTAATCAAAACTGCATAAAACAAGCCAATATAAATTACAATCAAAAACATCATTATTAGTACCAAAAAATTGTCATTTGAAATCGCTCTTATAACAATACTATTAAAAAATAACAGAAAAATATTTGCAACTAAAAAGAATATCGTCCATAATTTATTTTCGTTCACAAATACTTTCAAAACATCAAATGCTATTCTAAAATATTCTCCCATTTGCAATTTTCTTTTGGATAATTCATTTTTTAAATTCTGTATCTTCATTTTTAATTCCTCCTTTATTATTTTTTAGATTTATTACAATCCCTGCTTTTCCAAGTAATCGTATTCTACATTCAAAAAAATTATAACTCCCACTATTGCTATAAATATTCCTAAAAAGCTTGAAATAATTCCAGCTATCGTAGATATCGGAAAAATTATAATTAATGGTATCTTGTCAAAAAGACGTAAAAAAAATGGTACTCTAAGGACAGCATTTAATAATACAAAAATAATATTATCTGTTGTTAAAGTCTACATATTCTAAGTTCAAATAAACAAGATTGCTCACCATTGTTCCCAAAACTGTATAAAGAAGTCCTGCTATTCCTCCAAAAACAGCATTAACAGTCATTAGCGTAACCTGGTTTTTTATTGTAGCTTCAAATAACCAGCCTGAAAAATAATTAATTCCTACAAATACAGTAAAAATTGTTAATAGTACAGTCAACATCCGTATTCTATTCCCTTTGCTTATATAAAAGTTATATTTGAATGCTTCAATTATATTTATTTTTCTTAGATAGTACGCCTGCTCGAAATATAAAAGATTTAGCTGTAAAATAATCCATAAGATTAAAAACGAAAGTGTCGATCTTGTAAATACTGTAATTATAATTCCCAATATTATCAAAAATACTTGTAATACTATGTTTACAAATGTTATAGTTAAAAATTTTACAATAATTTCAACTAGACTAAACTCATTTTCCCGCTCTTCAACTTCCAAGCCCATTTTTTTTCTTATAACAGCCGAAATAAATCGAATAATTAAATAGACTATAATAAAGCATAATATAAACAGCATCACTTCAGACGTTAGCTCATTAAATTCTTTACTTTTTACAAACTCATTAGAATTAATTTTTGTACTTCCATATTTTTTTACAATTTTATCCATTACCGCCATTACTTCTGCCCCTTGAAATATTACAACAACTCCAAGAAAAAATGAAAACAGGAAATGAAAAAATAGCAGTATTGGATGTTTTTTTGAAAACACTTTCAAAGCATTAAAACCATTACTAAAATATTCCCATGTAGAAAAATATCTGTTTTTTAAATCATTTCTTAATTTATTAAAATCCATCAGGACTCCTCTCTTTTCTATTTTTATATCAAAAATTATAGCATACTTTATTTATTTTTAAAAACTTTTTTTACAGTAAAACTCTTCTAAAATTTATAATTATTGCCCTAAAATT
>NZ_CALHQO010000226.1:0-2559 GCF_938036635.1 uncultured Leptotrichia sp. | reverse complement strand
TTGTTTAATAATAGTTCTTACTATTTTTAATATGTTTTTTTCTTTTTTCGCAGGATTGCTCATTGCCGCAAATCCTGCACCTATGGCTAGACTCCGACTTTTATTTGCCCAACTCCGAAACTCCTCCTTTCAGTCGTCAAACAATCGTAGCTGAACAAATAAAAGCTCCGTCGGTTTTTGTTAAAGAAAAAATATTTAAATAAATTTGTTATTTAAAGAAGGGTTAGTATAACATATTTAAAATTTATTTTTTTATTAATCGATTTTTTATCAAATATTCCTTTGCCACATCGTAAGCTTTTTTTCCATTGACTCCTACTTCAAAGTTCATTTTACGCATTTCATCATCTGTGACTTTATTATGTAATTTATTCAATATTTGCTCTAATTTTGGATATTTTTTCAGAGTTTCGTTTCGCATTAAAGGTGCCCCTTGATATGGCGGGAATAAATTCTTATCATCTTCAAGAACTGTTATTTTATACTGCTCAAGCTCACTATCCGTAGAATAAGCATCAATTACATTTATATCTCCGCTTTGCACCGCCACATACCTTAATTTTGGTTCAAATTCCTTAACATTAGGAAATTCAAAATTATAAAGTTTCTTCATTCCTTTATAACCATCTTCCCTGTCAACAAATTCCCGTGTAAAGCCAACTTTTGCTTTATCTTTCACTCGTGCTAAATCCGATATTTTTGTAATATTATTTTCACTTGCAAATTTTTGTGTCACTCCAACTGCATAAGTGTTATTGTATGCCATCGGCTTTAATAGTACCATATCATATTTTTTCAAGATTCCATTTCTAGCCTGCTCATAAACTTGCTCTTTTATATTGCTGACTGGTTTTTCGCTAAGGAATGTAAATACTACAGTTCCTGTAAATTCAGGATAAATATCAACATCTCCTGATTTCAAGGCATTAAAGTTAAACGATGTATTTCCAAATCCTGCTTTTAGTTCCACATCCACATTCATTTCATCCTCAATCAAAAGTTTATACATATTTATCAATATTTCCGGCTCTGTTCCCAATTTCCCTGAAATTACAATTTTATCTTTTTTGCTTTGCTTATTCATAACTAAATTTCCAGCAAAAAATATTATAAATAGACTTATAAATGAAATTACAATTACTTTCCAGTTTTTATTTTCCAGTTTTTTCAGTACAAAATCAAATAAAACTGCTAACAATGCAGACGGAATTGCTCCAAGCAAAATTAAGTTCATATTGTTTCTATCAAGTCCAAGCAGAATCAGTTTTCCAAGTCCTCCTGCACCAATTAATGAAGCAAGTGTTGCAGTTCCAATGATAAGCACTGTCGCTGTACGGATTCCTGCCATAATTACAGGCATTGCAAGTGGCAGCTGAACTTTAAAAAGCTGCTGTGCCTTATTCATTCCCATAGCCCTTGAAGCCACCATATATACTGGATCTACCCCATTTATTCCTGTATATGTGTTTCGTAAAATTGGAAGCAATGCATAAATTACAAGTGCTGCAATTGCAGGTTTTCTACCAATTCCCATAATTGGAATCAATAATCCAAGTAATGCTAGTGAAGGTATAGTTTGCATTATTGCTGTAAGTCCGATAATTATTTCTGCTATTTTCTTCTTATATGTCAAATAAATTCCAAGCGGAATTGCAATAATCAAGGCAATTACAAGTGCATAAAATGAAATCTGCATATGCTCAAGAATAGCCTTGAAAAACTCCTCTTTACGCTCATAAAATACTTGAAAAAAGTTATTATTCATTATTCCCTCCTTTAATTTCTAAAATCATTTTCTCATATTCCCCATTTTCCTTTAATTTCTCAATAATTTTTTTATCAATTTCATTTTCAGCATTCTTATTTTGCTCCAAACTGATAAATTCCCTTACAAATTCATCTTTCGGATTATTAATTAATTCAGATTCCGTTCCAGATTGAAGGATTTTCCCATCCTTAATTATAAAAATCCTGTCTCCCAGATAAAAGGCTTCCTCGATATCGTGCGTTACAAAAACAATCGTTTTATTAATTTTTTGCTGTAATTCTTTTATGTCTTTCTGTAAACTTTTCCTTGTAATCGGATCTAACGCACTAAAAGGCTCATCCATAAGTATAATTTCAGGATTCCCCGCTAATGCTCTTGCAATTCCGATTCTCTGTGCTTCCCCGCCAGACAGTTCAGACGGCATTCTCTTCAGATATTTTTCACTTTCCAGCCCAATCATTTCCAGAAGTTCTTCTGTCCTTGCCTTAATCTCCTCTTTCTTCCAACCTTTTAATTCAGGCACGATACTTATATTTTCTTCTACTGTCAGATGTGGAAATAAAGCCACTTGCTGTAAGACATAACCCATATTCCAACGCATTTTATGAATATTGTATTCAAAAATATTTTTCCCCTTTATTTCTATTTTCCCAGAAGTCGCATCCTCTAACCTATTTATCATTTTCAAAGCTGTAGTTTTTCCGCTTCCCGAAGTTCCGATAAACACAATAAATTCTCCTTCATTTATCGAAAAATTTATATCTTTTACAGCTTCATTTCCATTCGGATAC
>NZ_CALHQO010000225.1:0-4920 GCF_938036635.1 uncultured Leptotrichia sp. | reverse complement strand
TGTTCTACCGTGTAATGTTTTTTTAGCCCACCTTGGCTAGATTGCTCATCGTTAAAAAATGAAAAGTAAAAGTGAGGTTTATGTAAAATGATTAAATATAAAGGACATGGCTCTATTCGTAAAATGAAAAAAGGTGCTACGGGAGTCTTATTTGTAAGTGCAGCCCTTCTTTTTGGTGCAGTGAATGCGGTAACAGCTAGTGCGGATGAGGTTTCAACTCCTGCTCCAGCAACAGCAACTACTGAATCGACTGCTCCTAAGGCAGAAGCGCCGAAAGTTGATGTAGAAAGTCCAAAAACAGATGTAGAAGAAGCTCCAAAAGCTGAAACTCCAGCCCCTAAGGTAGAGGCAGAGAGTCCAAAAACAGAGGAATCAAAATCTAAAGAAGCGGCACCTAAAGAAGAAGCTCCTAAGACAGAGGCGGATCTTTCTAAGTCTTATCAAGATTTGAAATCACTTCTTAATGAGAATAATCTAAGATATAAGGAAGAAAAAGCAGAGTACGATACGATTCAGGAAGCAACTGAAGCGATGGATAAGCAAGTTAAAACGGCTAAAGACTTGATTGCAAAACGTGACCAACTTGAAAAATCTATAGCTGATAAAGTAAAAGAAGCTGAAGCGCTCAGAATGATAGCTTATCGTGAGGATGAGGTGGTTTACAAGACAGTAGAAGAAGCTAAAAAAGCTACTGAAAAACAATTAGCAGATCTTCAAAATGATATTCAGTTAGTTGCAAAAACAAAGAAAATCGTAGAAAAATTGAGATTTGATTTGATGAAGGAAGAGAATGAGGAATATTTAGAAGCGGCTAAAAGAGGAGATATTGTGGAAGTTGCAGATGCTCTTGGAGATATGCTTTATATTCTTTGTGGGACAATAATTGAGCATGGGATGCAGGATGTTATTGAGGATGTATTTGAGGAGATTCATCGAAGTAACCTTAGCAAGCTGGATGAAAATGGGAATCCAATTTATCGTGAAGACGGAAAGGTAATAAAAGGACCAAATTATTTTCCGCCAAATTTAAAGCAATTTTTTCAAAAATAAGGAAAATTTGTGAAATAAAGTAAAAAATATGGATAATAACTTGTAAAAATTCCTAAAATATGATAAAATAAATTTCGATATGTAAAAATAATTTTAACTGAATAACGATTTTTTTTAAAAGAGTTAAGTTAATATATTATAATAAAAAACAGTAAATGACTGTAAAAAAAATAAAGATGAAAGGAGAACTACTAAAATATTTTAGTAGAGGTGAATAAAGATGCAAAGATGTGAAGTTTTTGGAAAAACAGTAAGCCATGGAAATAGAGTAAGTCACTCTCACAGAGCTACAAAAAGAATTTGGAGGCCAAATTTACAAACAATGCTTTTAACTATTAACAATGAAGAAGTTAGAGTAAGAGTTTGTACAAAAGCAATGAAAACATTAAAAGGGAAAAATAACGATCAAGTTAAAAAAATCTTGTTAAAAAACAAAGAAACATTAAGCCCTAAAATATTAAAAATCTTAGCAAAGTAAGTTTTTATAACTTACTTTTTTCTGTGTATCCGTAGCTCAACTGGATAGAGCGTCTGACTTCGGATCAGAAGGCTTGGGGTTCGATTCCTCACGGGTACGCCATTTTATGTAAAGAATTATTTAATGGAATATAAAATTCAAGGACATCGTAATGATGCCCTTTTTATTTTATTTCTATTCAAATTTATAGTAAAACTAGTTTAAAACAAAACTCAAAAATTATGACTATTTTACTCAAACCCTAAATTATATAATTTCTATCAGTTCAATTTTAAATAGGTTCGAGTATATTTTGAAGAATATATAAAAAATACTTTACAAAACTAAGAAAGATTTTAAAATGTAATATCTTTATTCTCTTATTTTCTTCTGCTTAATCTTTGAAGCTCTGCTTTTGCTTTGGCTAGTTGAGCGTTAAATTCACTGTTTGAGTGCAGTGTTGCAACAACTGTACTTGCTACTACACGAGCTGCATCAACATCACTTTGCCAGTGATATCCACAAATTACACGGCTTTGTCCCATTTCATAACCACGTTTTATAATTTCATTTTGTCTTGCTGGATTTACTTCAGCCAGAACCAATGCAGTAGCCCACCCAATTGAAGTATGTCCTGAAGGATAAGAACCATTTGTTGAAAGGCTTGCTTCATCTTCTGGACGGCAAGTTGATTCTTTAAAATATGCGAATGGACGGATTCTCATATATGTCTGTTTTGCAGATCTTGTAGCTAAATCTCCTGCATCTTCACGCAATTTTGTAACTAATTTGAAAATTTCTGGAGTTGTTTGAGCTGAGATTGTATATCCGAAAGCTTCTGAAAAAGCACGAGGAACTCCATCTCCTTCTACACGTGCATCGTTATATGCCTGTTTTCCTCTTTCAGTATTTCTAAGCAATTTTCCTTTTTCGTACTGAGCCTTATCATTTAAAAATCCAATGCTGTCTACTGCTGGCGGAGGTGGCAATAAATCATAACTGCTTACAACTTGTGAACTTTTTAAAAAATAAACATCTGGTTTTGTTGTTACATCATTTCCTTTCCCTGCAGAAAATGAAATCAAATTTGTAACTAAAAGTGCACCAACTAATAGTAATTTTTTCATACTTTAACCATCCTTTTCTTATAGAATTTCTTAATTAAGTTATACCGTATTTTTAATAAATGTCAATAGTAAATTTAAAATTTTATTTCATTGAAATTTATATTAAAAAATGTTAACATATTCGTATTAATAAAGTAAAATTAATATACGGAGGTATAAAAAGATGGAAGAAAAAAAAGAAAATCTAATTTTTAGATTTGCAACCGAAGAAGATGCTGAAAAAATTTTAAAAATTTATAAACCATATGTTGAAAATACTACTATTACATTTGAGTATGAAGTGCCTTCAATTGATGAATTTAAAGGGAGAATAAGAAAAATTTCAGAGAAATATCCGTATATTGTTTGTGAATGTGGAAATGAGATTGCCGGTTATGCGTATGCTTATAAGATTTGGAGTAGGGCTGCTTATCGGTGGGATGCGGAGCTTTCTGTCTATACTGATGAAAAATTTTATGGAAATGGAATTGGGAAAAAGTTATATAAAATTTTGATTGAAATATTGAAGTTGCAGAATGTTATAAATGTTTATGGACTTGTAACTTATCCTAATGAAAATAGCGAGAAATTACACAATTACTTTGGATTTAAAAAGGCTGCATATTTTGAAAATGCAGGGTATAAATTTGGAAAATGGATTGGTGTTACCTGGTTTGAAAAGTCTATTAATGAGCATTTTGATAATCCTAATCCAGTTAGAAAAATATCAGAAATTGATGAAATTAAATTAAGAAAAATTTTGAAGTTTGAATAAAGTGTAAAAAATTATGAAAAATCGCTTTAGAATATAGATTTTTACGCTTAAAAATGAATTGTTTCATTATATGCTAAAAATGTTTTGAGTTTATGTCTTAAATTACTTGAAAATAGAATTAAAGAGTGGTATAATTCAATTAGGAAGAAAAGATATTATGATAAATTTTAGGAGGATATAACCGAATGGCTAAAAAAACTTTAAAAGATTTAGATGTAAAAGGTAAAAAAGTATTAGTAAGAGTTGATTTCAATGTACCAATAAAAGATGGAGTTATTACAAATGATAATAGAATTACAGCAGCACTTCCAACTTTGAAATATATTTTGGAAAATGGTGGAAAAGTAATTGCATTCTCTCACTTAGGGAAAGTAAAAGAAGAAGCTGATAAAGCATCAAAAACTTTAGCACCAGTTGCAAAAAGATTAGAAGAACTTTTAGGAAAACCAGTTAAATTTGTTCCAGAAACAAGAGGAGCAGCTTTAGAAAAAGCAGTTGCTGAGTTAAAAGATGGAGAAATCCTAATGTTTGAAAATACTAGATTTGAAGACTTAGACGGTAAAAAAGAATCTAAAAATGATCCTGAATTAGGAAAATACTGGGCATCACTTGGAGATGTATTTGTAAATGATGCGTTTGGAACTGCACATAGAGCACATGCTTCAAATGTAGGAATTGCTTCAAATATCAAAGAATCAGCAGTAGGATTCCTTGTAGAAAAAGAAATCGAGTTTATCGGTGGAGCAGTTGACAATCCTGAAAGACCATTAGTTGCTATTTTAGGTGGAGCAAAAGTTTCTGATAAAATTGGTGTAATCGAAAACTTATTGGATAAAGCTGATAAAGTAATCATTGGTGGAGGAATGATGTTCACTTTCTTAAAAGCTGAAGGTAAAAACACAGGTTCTTCATTATTAGAAGCTGATAAAGTAGAATTAGCGGCTTCATTAATCAAAAAAGCAAAAGAAAAAAATGTTGAATTGCTATTACCAATTGACACAGTTGTAGCAAAAGAATTTAAAAATGATACAGAATTTAAAACAGTTTCTGTAGACGCTATCGAAGATGGATGGATGGGATTAGATATAGGAGAAGCATCTATTAAATTATTCTCAGACGCTCTAGTTGGTGCAAAAACAGTAGTATGGAACGGACCAATGGGAGTATTTGAAATGGAAAACTTCGCAAAAGGGACAATCGGTGTATGTAAAGCAATCGCAGAATTATCTGGAGCTAAAACAATCATCGGTGGTGGAGATTCAGCAGCGGCAGCTATCCAATTAGGATTTGCTGACAAATTCTCACATATTTCAACTGGAGGAGGAGCATCACTTGAATACTTGGAAGGAAAAGTATTGCCAGGAGTAGATGCAATTTCAGAGAAATAATAACTTTAATAACTAACTTAATTGACTAATTAATTTAGTTAACTAAAAATAATTTTTTCATTTTAATCACGAAATGGCTGTCTTGAAATTAATTTTTTGAGATAGTCATTTTTATTTTTAAATAAATTTGGTATAAGTAAGATT
>NZ_CALHQO010000224.1:0-3955 GCF_938036635.1 uncultured Leptotrichia sp. | reverse complement strand
GTATAGTGTGGGAGATTCTAAAACGAAAGATGAATACAAGCAGATGTCAAGTGGACAGATGTCAATGCTTGTAGAAGAAGAATATAGAAATCTGGAAAATATTTTAAATACAAGAGCGATGGAAGGAACAATCGAAAAAAAGGCGGCAGCAGGTAAAAAAATTGAAAAAATTGTACAGTAACTACGACAAATATTTTGATAGATATATTGATGCCTCGAGATTATCCGCTGAAAATAAAGAAAAATTAAAAAAGCTATGTTATAATAAAACAGTTCGTTTTTATAAAAAGAAAAAAGGGAAGATGAATGGATATAAATAAAAATTTGGATTTGGAAGAAATTCGGGAAAAAATTGATAGATTGGATAGCCAGCTGGTGAAACTGCTGGAAGAAAGGCTACATATTGTACAGGAAGTGGCACAGTTTAAAAAATTAACTGGAAAGAAGATTTTTGATGAAAAACGAGAAAAGGAAGTTATTCAGAAAAATTTAGAAAGAGTTGAAAATAAGGAACTGAATCATTATATTGAGTTGATTTTAAAGGATATTATGGATTCCAGTAAGGAATACCAGAAGTTTAAAATTGGTATTTCAACTAGATATGTGAATGATTTAGAATTGGAAAATAAAAAACTAGGATATACGGGAGTGCCTGGTTCCTATGCGTATGAAGTACTAATGAACTTACTTAAGAATAATAAAAATTCAAATATTTATAATATTGAAGAGAATAAAAATATTTTTCATTTTAATTCACATAAAGATTTGGTAGAGGCTGTACATACTAATCAAATCGATATTGCAATATTGCCGATAGAAAATTCCATCGTGGGAGAAGTTCGAGACAGTATTGACTTGATAAATACAAAAAATATCCATATAATTGGAGAAGTCAGACATAAGATTTCACACAACTTGCTTGGTGTAAAAGGAAGTAAAATTGAAGATATAAAAAACATTTATTCTCACGAACAGGCTTTTATGCAATGTTCAGAATTTTTATCAAAGCATGAGTGGCATCTTAATCGAATGACAAATACTGCAATTAGCGGAAAATACATCGCATCAAAAGATAAAAAGGAAAATGCCTGTATCGCAAATATGAAAACAAAAGAAGTATACAACTTGGAATTACTAAAGGAAAATATTAATAATGAAGAAGAAAACTATACGAGATTTTTTATCATTTCAAATGAGGATATTGTAATTGATGGAAGTGATAAAATAAGTATAGTAACGAGTGCAAATAATGAGTCAGGAGCATTAATTGGACTATTGCAGATTTTTTATAAATATGGTCTAAATATGGTGAATCTGAAGTCACGGCCAAGAGTAAGTAAACCTTGGGAATATTATTTTTACATTGATTTTGAAGGAAATATGTCTAGTGAGAAAGTAAAAATGGCACTTGAGGAAATGAGAGAAAAATCTAATTATTTACAAATTCTTGGAAATTATAAGCTGTATAATTTAGAAATATAAATAAATTTACATTTTAAAATTTTTGATTTTAGCCTAGTTTTAAAGGAGCTTGAGAATAATGAGACTGGATAAATTTTTGGCAAATTCGGGAATTGGAACACGAAAAGAAGTCAAGGATATTTTAAAAAATAAGAAAATTAGTGTTAATGATATTTTTGTAAAAGATGGAAAAATTCAGATTGATGAAGAAAAAGATATTGTAAAATATGAAGATAAAATTATTTATTATAAGCCATTTGTCTATATTATGATGAATAAGCCCGCTGGAGTAATTTCGGCAACGGAAGATAGTCATCATAAAACAGTTATTGATTTGTTGAATAATGAATACAGAACTTATGATATTTTTCCAGTCGGACGGCTGGATATTGATACGGAAGGCTTGCTATTGCTTACAAATGATGGAGTTTTGTCACATAATTTACTTTCTCCTAAAAAACATATAGATAAGAAATATTATGTAAAAATAGCAAATTCTCTTAGTGATGACGATATAAAAATGTTGGAAAATGGAATAAAATTGGAAGAAAATTTTGTAACAAAAAAGGCAAAAGTTGAAATAATTTGTAATAATTCTGAAAAAAATGAAAATTTGGCATATATAACAATTTCTGAAGGAAAGTTTCATCAAGTAAAGAGAATGTTTAAAGCTGTCAATAATGAAGTTCTTTATTTGAAGCGAGTAAAAATGGGGGGTCTTTCGCTGGATGAAAAATTGAAACTTGGAGAATATCGTGAATTGACAGAGGAAGAATTGAATAATTTGAAAGTTTAATTTGTAGAAAGAAGGAAACAATAAAATGGAAAAATTTGGATTATTAGGAGAAAAATTGGGACATAGCTATTCAAAGGAAATTCATGAAATTTTTTTTGAGCTGACTGGAAAAAAAGCAAGCTATAAGATGATTGAAAAGGAGATTGGTGAAATTGGGGAATTGATGGAAAGCATAAGAAATGGCGAATTTAATGGTATTAATGTTACAATTCCTTACAAGTTGGAAGTTATTAAATATTTAGATGAAGTATCAGAAACTGCTAAGAAGATTGGGGCAGTGAATACGATAACATGTCGAGATGGCAAGCTGATTGGAGACAACTCTGATTATTTTGGATTTTTGAAAACTTTGGAGTTAAATGATATTGACGTAAATGGTAAAAAAGTGCTTGTGCTTGGAACTGGGGGAGCTTCAAAGGCTATTTACAATGGGCTGATTGACAGTGGTGCCGAAAATATTTTTCTTGCTACAATTATTGAAAATGACCCCTTTAATGTGAGAACACAAGACAGGCTGATTCATTATTCAGCAATTGCAGGACTTAGGGATATTGAGCTTATTGTAAACTGTACTCCAGTTGGAATGTACCCTGCGGTTGATAACTGTCCGCTTGAAGAAAAAAACTTGATTAATGCAAATGCAGTTGTGGATATTGTTTACAACCCGAAAGAAACTGTTCTTATGATAAAATATAAGTTAAAGGGAGTAAAAGTGGCAAATGGACTAGTAATGCTTATTTCGCAAGCAATAAAATCTGAAGAAATTTGGCATAATGAAGAATACAGCAAAGAAATTATAAAAGAGATTCATAAAAGATTAGAAAAAAAATTATACAAATAAAAACAAAGTTGAGAAGAAAGGAAAATTTAATGTTAAAAAAAATAATAATAGGAATACTCATTTTTTCAAGTATTGGTTTTGCACGAACAAACAAGGAGATTATTGATGCAGGCAATGAAAAACAGAAAGGAATTTTTGACAAATATTTTAATTCATCGTCAGCAGTAAAAAATGGAACAGCAGTTGCAAATTCTGCCTATGCCGATGTAATGACAAGTTTATATAATGAAAATCGTGCATATTTTGATAAAGAATTTGGAAGACTTACTGGAAATAGGCGTTCTAATTTTAGAACAATGTATGCGTTTTATAGTGATTATATTGTGGAATACCGAAAATTTTTACAAAATGCCTTTGGAGCATTTTTGGCTGATACAGGGGAATTTCAGTCATATGCTTACACAAATAATTATTTGTTGCTGGAAACATTCAACTTGAATATGAATACTTATCTTGAAGCTGAAAAAGATGCTAAAACTGTGGATGAAAATATAAATGCAATCTACGACTATTTATATAGCGAAGGAGATAAAATTCAAAAGGAAGATTATAAAGGAATGTCAAGCAGTAAAATGCAGACACTTGTGAATGAAGAGTATGACAAGCTGGAAAGAGTGCTGGATATAAGAGGAAACGAAGGAAAGGAAAAGAAAAAGGCTGCAAATGTCGCAAAATCAAGCTTAAAAAAATTAAGAAAACTTTATAGTAATTATGATAAATGGTTTGATGATTATGTGGATACATCATCATTGTCTTACGAAAACAAGGAAAAATTAAAAAAACTAGCAAAATTTGAAAATATTTCAAATCTTAAGTTTATAGCGCAATCAATTGAGAAAAAAGAAAATAACAACAAA
>NZ_CALHQO010000223.1:0-2134 GCF_938036635.1 uncultured Leptotrichia sp. | reverse complement strand
GCGAAATGGATTATTACAAAATACTGGAAGTACCTGAGAATGCAGATATTTCCGAAATAAAAAAGAAATATAGAAAAATGGCAATGAAATATCATCCCGATAGAAATGCAGGAGATGAAAAAGCTGTAAAAAAATTTCGAGAAATAACAGAGGCGTATGAAGTTCTTTCAAATGATAAAAGAAGGAAAGAGTATGATTACAAAAGAAAAAATGAGAGAAATCCTCAAAAAAATAAAAATAATAAGGAAAATTTTAAAAGTAAATCTTTTCAAAATAATTTTACTTTCGGAAAAGAATTTTTTAAAAGTGCAACCGAAATGAAAGGAATGTTTGAAAATAGTTTTGGGCTAGATAAAATGGGGAAGAATAAAGCAAAAGCTGAGAAGGAAAGTGTGAAAAGCAGGTTTGAGAGTTTTTTTGATATGAAAGAGAAAAAGTAAGAAGGGGAAATTAGAAATGTTGTGGGGAATCAGAAGAAGTTTTAAAAATTGGGGAAATATTTTTAGGCGTCCATTTGGGCGTGGGAGTATTTACAGGCTGGAAAGACTTAGAAGTGTGGCATGGCTTGGAAAAAATAGAGAAAATGGAAAAATTAACGATGAAATGAGTAAAATTAGTGTAGAAAAGGGAATTAAAAAATATGAAAAACGTAAATTGAATGCAAAAAATCAAAAGAGTTACAAATTTTTAAATATAAAAAATATTTTAATAATGACAGTTTTAATATTTACATTTATTTTTGTACATCTTTCAGGATATTCTACAAAAAGTCTTTATTTTTCAATTTTTATTTATATTGGAGTCACACTTTACCTGCTTATTGTTGAAAGATTTTTTGAAAAGGTGGAAGTTGAGGAGGAAATCAAAAATATAAAGTATGAGAGGGAAAGGGAGCATAACGTATTTTTAGAAAGGGTAAAGGAAATTGAGGATTTGGAGAAAAAGCAGATTGAGCATATATTTTTGAAGGATTCAGAAGATTATGATATGAAAATTTGGAAAATTGGGAGGGCAACATCGCTTCTTATTGGGAAGCAATCGCCAAGAAACAGGGTGGATATAGATGTAAGTGAAGGAATTTATTCAAATTTAGTCAGCAGGGCTCATGGGATCTTAAATCGTGTCAACGGAATCTGGTATTATGAGGATTTAGGCTCACAAAATGGAAGTGGAATAGAAAGAAGTTTAGATAAACGGAAAATAAAGCTGAAAAAAAATATACCAGTAAAAGTGGAATCAGGAGACATAATTTATTTAGCAACTACAAAAATATTATTAAAATAAATCTATAAATAAAAAAAGAAAGGAAAATTTTAAAATGAAATTGGATAGATGTAAAAATGGGCATATATACGATGTTTCAAGATACAGCTCGTGTCCTTACTGCAAATCAGAAGGACTGGAAACAGAAAATCTGGATGATAAAATTAATCTAGTTGAAGAAATGAAAGATGAAGACAGAACAACAGCCTACTGGTCTAAAGATAGCACCGTAGATCCGGTCGTGGGTTGGCTTACGTGCATAGAGGGGCATGATAAGGGAAAAGACTACAGGATTGTAAGTGAACGTAACTTTGTTGGGCGTGGAGAAAATATGGATATACAAATTTTAGGAGATACTATGATTTCTAGAAAAAACCATTGTTCAATAAGTTATAACCCTAAACAGCGAAAATTTATGCTAACTCCCGGAGATTCTAATGGATTAATTTATCTGAATGGAGAAGCAGTCTACAACACAGTGGAACTAAGGGCTTATTCAGTAGTAGAAATGGGTGAAAGTAAGTTTGTATTTGTAAATTTGTGTGGAGATTATTTTGACTGGGAAAAGGAAAAGTCGAGAGAAGAAAGTGTGAAAAGAAAATATGAAAATTTAAATGATGAAAAAATTGTGAAAAATACGAATTTTCAGGATAAAAATAATGATTTAGAAGTAAAAATCGAAGATTATGAAGAAATTTAATAAATTTATACTAAACCCAATATTTTCAAATGATTTAAGATATAATTTTTATTTTTTAAACAGGATTGAGCATAAATTAATCCGTCGGAGCATTTTTATGTGCTGGCAAAACTGTCTGAGCATAGCGAGTTTTTTGTCAGTGCAGAAAAATGTCGTAGACTAGCCATAGGT
>NZ_CALHQO010000222.1:0-9913 GCF_938036635.1 uncultured Leptotrichia sp. | reverse complement strand
AAAATTATAAACAAAAAAATTTTGTTTACTAAACAACCCTTATTTTTAGGGGGTTTAACGTGTTGTAATTTCGATTTTTTGGGGTATATTTCAATTGTGAGATAAATAATATATTATTTGGAAAAGTAAAACTACGTAGAGAAAAAATTAGAAAATGGAGGAAAAATAATGAAAGTTGTATTAGGTGCTGACGTAGACGGTAAAGAATTAAAAGATATTGTCAAGGATTATTTGATTCAAAATGGATTTGATGTTGTTGACAAATCAGCAGATAGAGATTTTGTTGATACAACAGTTGCAGTAGCCAAGGAGGTTCTTGCAGACAAGGATAGTCTTGGGGTTGTATTTGATGCGTATGGCGATGGAAGTTTTATGGTAGCTACAAAGATAAAGGGAATGATTGCTGCAGAAGTTTCAGATGAACGTTCAGCATATATGACAAGAGGGCATAATAATTCAAGAATAATAACTATGGGTTCTAAAATTGTTGGAACAGAACTTGCCAAAAATATTGTAAAGGAATTTTTAAGAGCAGGATATGATGGCGGTAGACATCAAATAAGAGTGGATATGTTAAATAAAATGTGTTAATTAGGACAAAAGAATTGAGTAAATATGTATAGATAAATTTTAATTATGAATGAAAAAGGATGGTAAAGATATGAAAATAGCTATTGGATGTGATCATATTGTAACAGATGTGAAAATTGCATTGTCAGATTTTTTGAAATCTAAAGGTTATGAAGTGTTAGATTGTGGAACTTATGACTTTACACGTACTCATTATCCAATTTATGGAAAGAGAGTCGGAGAAGCTGTTGTAAGTGGAAAAGCTGATTTAGGAGTATGTATATGTGGGACAGGTGTTGGAATTAATAACAGTGTAAATAAAGTTCCTGGAGTACGTTCAGCATTAGTGCGTGATATGACGACTGCAATTCACGCAAAGGAAATTTTAAATGCAAATGTTATTGGATTTGGTGGGAAAATAATAGGAGAACTACTATTATTTGATATTGTGGAAGCTTTTATAAAGGCTGAGTATAAAAAAAATGATGAAAGTGAAAAACTGATTGCAAAAATAAAAGAAGTAGAAACTATAAATCCTGAACAAAAAAACGATAATTTTTTCACAGAATTTTTGGAAAAATGGGACAGAGGAGAATATAAAGATTAAAGGGGCTGGATAAAATGATTTTAACAGTAACAATGAATCCATCTGTAGATATTTCATATCCTTTGGAAAAATTTAATTTAGATACAGTAAACAGAATTTCTAAAGTAAGCAAGACACCTGGAGGAAAAGGTCTGAATGTAACAAGAGTGCTGAAACAGATGGATGATAAAGTTGTTGCAACAGGGCTTATAGGCGGAGGCTTGGGAATTGATATTCAGAAAAAATTGACAGAAATGGGAATAGAAAACCAATTTTTTGAAATTTCAGGGGAAACTAGAAATTGCATTGCAATTCTACACGAAGGAAATCAGACGGAAATTTTGGAAAATGGGCCTACAATCAGTCAATCTGAAAGTGAAAAATTTTTAGAATATTTTAAAAATTTAGTACAAGAAGTTGAAATTATTTCAATTTCAGGAAGCTTGCCTAATGGGCTAGAAGATGATTATTATTCAAAAATGATTCAAATTTGTAATGCATATGAAAAGCCTGTTGTCCTTGACTGCTCAGGAAAAGCATTGCTGGAAGTTTTAAAGCATGAATATAAGCCAAAAGTTATAAAGCCTAATACAGAAGAATTATCGCAGTTGATTGGGAAAGAAGTATCGAAAGACATTGGAGAATTAAAGAAAACTTTGAAAAATGAATTATTTGACGGAATTGAATGGATTATAGTTTCACTCGGAGCAGATGGTGCTTTTGCAAAACATAATGACAAATTTTATAAAGTTAATATTCCAAGAATAGAAGTTGTAAATCCTGTAGGTTCTGGCGATTCCACAGTGGCTGGAATTACATCGGCAATTTATGAAAATGCAAGTGATGAAAATTTATTGAAGAAGGCTAATACGCTGGGAATGTTAAATGCGATGGAAAAATTGACAGGATTTGTAAATTTGGAAAATTATGAAGAAATATTTAGCAAAATTGAGATAGTTGAATATTAAACGGAATTTATAAGGAGGAATAAATAATGAAATTAACTGAACAAAAAAGAAAATATTTAGAAAATTTAAGTGATAAAAATGGATTTATATCAGCGTTAGCAATTGACCAAAGAGGAGCTTTGAAAAAGATGTTAAATAAACATCAAGAATCTGAAGCAACAGCTGAACAAATAAAGGAGTTTAAAGTATTAGTTTCAAAACATTTAACAAAATATTCTTCTTCAATTTTATTAGATCCTGAATACGGACTGGATGCAGCAAAAGCTAGAGATAAAGATGCTGGATTACTATTAGCTTATGAAAAGACAGGATATGATGCAAATGCAGTTGGAAGATTGCCAGACTGTCTTGTTGAGTGGTCGGCTAAAAGGCTAAAAGAAGAAGGAGCAGATGCAGTAAAATTTTTATTGTATTATGATGTTGATGAATGCGAAGAAATAAATATTCAGAAAAAAGCATATATGGAAAGAGTAGGAGCTGAATGTGTCGCAGAAGATATACCTTTCTTTTTAGAAATTTTAAGTTACGACTGTAAAATTGACGACAACAGCACGTCAGAATATGCAAAAGTAAAACCTAGAAAAGTAATTGAAGCAATGAAGGTATTTTCAGATCCAAGATATAATGTTGACGTTTTAAAAGTGGAAGTTCCTGTAAATATGAAATTTGTAGAAGGGTTTAGCGATGGAGAAACTGTTTATACAAAAGAAGAAGCTGCAAATTACTTCAAACTTCAGGAAGAAGCAACATCATTGCCATATATTTATCTAAGCGCTGGAGTAAGTGCAAAACTTTTCCAAGATACATTAAAATTTGCTCATGATTCAGGTGCTAAATTTAATGGGGTACTATGTGGAAGAGCTACTTGGGCAAATGGAGTAGAAGTGTTTGCTAAGGAAGGTGAAAAAGCAACTGTGGAATGGTTGGATACAATTGGAAGAAAAAATATTGAAGAACTAAATGAAGTGGTTGAAAGAACAGCAACATCTTGGAAAGAAAAATAGATTAAGAAATTAAAAAACAAAAGCAATAATTAAATAAAGCATGATTAGAAAAATTAAAAATATTGTTTCAAAAGGGAGAAAATTATGACTAAAGAAGATGTTACAATGGTTGGATTTGAAATAGTGGCTTATGCAGGAGATGCAAGATCTAAATTGATGACAGCATTAAATAAAGCACAAAATGGAGAGTTTGAGGAAGCAGAAAATTTAGTAAAAGAAGCTGAGGAATGTTTGGTTGGTGCTCATAATTCACAAACAGATATTTTAGGTAAAGAAGCAGCTGGAGAAAATTTGGAAATGAGTTTTATTATGGTTCATGGACAGGATCATTTAATGACAACAATATTATTGAAAGAATTAATGAAACATTTGATAGAATTATATAAAAGAGGAGCAAAGTAAATGAAAAAACTGATTGAATTTATAGAAAAAGGAAAGCCTTTTTTTGAAAAATTATCTCGGAATATATATTTAAGAGCAATTCGTGATGGTTTTATAGCTGGTATGCCAGTTATACTATTTTCTAGTATTTTTATCTTAATTGCTTATGTACCAAATGCTTTTGGATTTTTTTGGCCAAAAAATATAGAGGCTTTATTAATGAAACCATACGGTTATTCTATGGGAATCTTAGCATTTTTAGTAGCAGGAACAACAGCTAAATCATTAACAGATTCTGTAAATCGTTCTATGCCGGCAACTAATCAAATTAATTATCTTTCTACACTTTTAGCTTCAATGGTTGGACTGCTGTTATTAGCGGCAGATCCGATTGAAGGTGGAATTTCAACTGGATTTTTAGGTACAAAAGGACTTTTAACTGCATTTTTAGCAGCATTTATAATTGTAACAATTTATAAATTCTGTGTAAAAAATGAGGTAACGATAAAAATGCCGTCAGAAGTTCCACCTAATATTTCACAAGTTTTTAAAGATGTAATACCATTTACTTTATCAATAGTATTACTTTATGTTCTTGAGATTTTTGTGCGTCACTTTGTTGGAACAGGAGTTGCAGAAGCAGTAGGTAAACTTTTTGGGCCATTATTTTCAGCAGCTGATGGATATGTAGGAATTACTATTATATTTGGAGCTTATGCTTTCTTCTGGTTTGTCGGAATTCATGGGCCTTCAATTGTAGAGCCAGCTATTGCAGTTGTTACTTATGCTAATATAGATGCAAATTTAAACCTTATGAGGGCTGGACATCATGCAGATAAAATTTTGACTTCAGGAACACAAATGTTTATAGTTACAATGGGAGGAACTGGAGCCACTTTAATTGTACCATTTATGTTTATGTGGCTTTGTAAATCTAAGAGAAATAAGGCTATTGGACGTGCTTCTGCTGTACCTACATTCTTTGGTGTAAATGAGCCAATTCTATTTGGTGCTCCAATTGTATTAAATCCTGTATTCTTTATACCATTTATTTTTGCACCAATAGTAAATGTATGGATTTTTAAAATATTTATAGACGTACTTGGAATGAACAGTTTTACTGCTAATCTTCCATGGACAACTCCAGGACCATTGGGTATAATATTAGGGACAAATCTTCAAGTACTATCATTTGTTTTAGCAGCACTTTTAATTGTTGTAGATTTTATTATCTATTATCCATTTGTAAAAGTATATGATAAGCAGATTCTTGAGGAAGAACGTTTAGGAAAAACAAACGATGAATTAAAAGAAAAAGTTGCTGCAAATTTCAACACTAAGAAAGCAGATAACATTCTTGAAAAAGCCGGTGTTGTTCAAAATAATATAACGAAAGAAACAAATGTACTTGTATTATGTGCTGGTGGAGGGACAAGCGGACTTTTGGCCAACGCTTTAAATAAGGCGGCAAAAGAACATAATGTTCCAGTTAAAGCTGCGGCAGGTGGATATGGTGCACACCGTGAAATACTTCCTGAATTTGATTTAGTTATTCTTGCACCGCAAGTTGCATCAAATTTTGAAGATATGAAGGCAGAAACTGATAAATTAGGGATTAAGTTAGCAAAAACCGAAGGGGTTCAATATATTAGTTTGACTCGTGACGGTAAAGGTGCATTAGATTTTGTGCAAGCACAATTTGAAGATTAGTTAATACATTTTAATACTAAGAGAGGTTTAATTATGTCAAAAAAATTACCAGAAGATTTTATTTTCGGTGGAGCGACAGCAGCATATCAAGCTGAAGGTGCAACAAAAACAGATGGTAAAGGTCGTGTAGCCTGGGATACTTTTTTGGAAGAAAATTACTGGTATACAGCTGAGCCAGCAAGTGATTTTTATAATCAATATCCAGTAGATTTGAAACTTTGCGAAGAATTCGGTATAAATGGGATAAGAATTTCAATTGCATGGTCAAGAATTTTTCCTGAAGGTTATGGTGAAGTGAATCACAAAGGAGTGGAATTTTATCATAAATTGTTTGCCGAATGTAAAAAAAGAAACGTTGAACCATTTGTAACGCTTCATCATTTTGATACACCAGAAGTTTTACATTCAAATGGAGATTTCTTAAATCGTGAAAATATAGAACATTTTGTAGATTATGCTAAATTTTGTTTTGAAGAATTTACTGAAGTAAACTATTGGACAACGTTTAATGAAATAGGACCTATTGGCGACGGACAATATTTGGTTGGAAAATTTCCGCCAGGAATAAAATATGATTTTGAAAAATTGTTTCAGTCACATCATAATATGGTTTTGGCACATGCAAAAGCAGTTAATTTATTCAAGCAAAACAGATATAATGGGGAAATAGGAATGGTTTGTGCATTGCCAACGAAATATCCTTATAATCCAAGTAATCCTAAAGATGTAAAAGCGGCAGAACTGGACGATATCATTCATAATAAATTTATTTTAGATGCAACTTTTAAAGGTGAATATTCAAAAGAAACAATGGAAGGTGTAAATCATATTTTAAAAGTTAATGGCGGAAAATTAGATTTAAGGGCAGAAGATTTTGAAGAATTGAAAGCTGCAAAAGATTTGAACGATTTTCTTGGAATAAACTATTATATGAGTGACTGGATGGCTGAATATGATGGCGAAACTGAAATTATTCACAACGCAACAGGAAATAAAGGAAGTTCCAAATATCAGATAAAAGGGGTAGGCCAAAGAAAAGCCAATGAAAGTATCCCAAGAACTGACTGGGACTGGATAATTTATCCGCAAGGTCTTTATGATCAAATCTCAAGAGTTAAAAGAGATTATCCAAATTACAAAAAAATCTATATTACTGAAAATGGTTTAGGCTATAAAGACGTTTTTGAAGACAATACAGTTTATGATGATGCTAGAATTGACTACATAAGACAACATTTGGAAGTAATTTCAGATGCAATAAAAGATGGAGCAAACGTAAAAGGCTACTTTCTCTGGTCACTAATGGACGTTTTCTCATGGTCAAATGGTTATGAAAAACGTTACGGACTATTTTATGTAGATTTTGAAACACAAAAGCGTTATCCAAAGAAAAGTGCTTATTGGTACAAAAAAGTATCAGAAACAAAAGAAGTCTAAAAAATTTATATATTTGAATTTTTTCGTGTGAGAGTGTAAAAGCTCTCACATTTTAATTTATTTTTAGAGTGGTAAAACCTGTAAAATTATTATAACAAAAAAAACTTGACAAAAAACGATTACTATTGTAAACTATTAATATACAAGATTACAAACGTAAACGTTTAAAGGAGGTAAGAATGTGAAAGAAAACTGCAAAATTGATAAAAAACAGCATATAACGGATGCAGAATGGGAAATAATGAGAGTTGTGTGGGCAAATAGCGAAGTTACGAGCAAGTTTGTGACAGAGGTGCTTTGTGAGAAAATGAACTGGAAGCAGGCTACAATAAAGACGCTGTTAAATCGGCTACTGGAAAAGAATATTTTGAAAAAGAGAGAAATTGGGAACAAGTATATTTATTCGACGGATTTTACAGAAAAAGAAGTGGCTAATAGTTATATATTAGGAACTTTTGATAAAATTTGTAAAACAAAAGTTGGAGAAATGATAGGGAAAGTTATCGAGAACAGTGAACTGAGTTTTGGCGACTTGGACTTAATTTTAAAGGCTGTGGAGAAAAAGAGAAAAACGGCTGTGGAAGAAGTTTTGTGTGATTGTGTTGAAGGGCAGTGTAATTGTGAACATAGTGGACATAAGCATATTTAAAGATATATTGTACTAAATGAAGGAGGAAAAAATTATGGCAGAAAAAAATTATACAGTAACTGGGATGAGTTGTGCAGCTTGTGCCAATGCTGTGGAAAAGGCACTTAATAAAAATACGGATATTAGTGCTTCGGTTAATATTGCAACTGAAAAATTGAATATTGAGTATGATGAGAAGAAGTACGATTTTGATAAAATTAGGGAAATAGTAGAGTCGGCTGGGTATGGATTGGTTGAAGATATGACGGAAGATAAAAAGCTGGAACTTTATCAGAAAAAAATAACAAGTTTGAAAAATCGATTAATTTTGGCAGTTATTTTTGTTGTTCCGCTTTTGTATATTTCGATGGGGCATATGCTTGGGGCGGCACTTCCTGAATTTTTGAATCCTAAGGTAAATCCGCTTAATTTTGCATTGGCACAGTTTGTGTTGACTTTGCCTATTATTTATGCTGGGAGAGACTTTTTTTCACATGGATTTAAAAATTTAGTAAGAAAATCTCCAACAATGGATTCGTTAATTGCAATTGGGGCAACAGCGGCGGTACTCTATGGAATTTACGCCACTTTTAGAATTGTAACTGTAGATCCTGAAGCGCATATGGATTTATATTATGAGTCAGCTGGTACAATTATTACGTTAATCTTGTTTGGAAAATTGCTGGAAGCGAAAACAAAAGGTCAAACTTCATCGGCAATAAAAAAACTTATCGGACTTCAGCCTAAAAAGGCTAAAATTATTGAAAATGGAGTGGAAAAGGAAGTTCTGATTGAAAACTTGAAAGTTGGAGATATTGTTATTGTGAAACCGGGAGAAAAAATTGCGGTGGATGGAAAGATTGTGGAAGGGGCGACTTCTGTTGATGAATCAATGTTGACAGGAGAAAGTTTGCCAGTAAGCAAAAAAGTTGGAGATAAGGTTGTTGGAGGAAGTATAAATAAAAATGGAAGTATCAGATTTGAGGCTACTGAAATTGGTAAAAATACAGTTTTGTCACAAATTATAAAGCTGGTTGAGGAGGCACAGGGGTCAAAGGCTCCGATTTCTCGAATGGCAGATATTGTGGCGGCGTATTTTGTGCCAATTGTTATTGGAATTGCGATAATTACAGGAATTGCTTGGTTTCTGAGTGGAAGTGGATTGGTTACTGCATTGTCGTTTTTCATCGCTGTACTTGTAATTGCGTGTCCGTGTGCATTGGGACTTGCAACACCTACCTCAATAATGGTTGGAACTGGAAAAGGGGCTGAAAACGGTATCCTTATCAAAAGTGGAGAAGCTCTTGAAACAGCATATAAAATTAAAACAGTTGTATTTGACAAGACTGGTACGATTACAAAAGGAAAGCCTGTACTTACTGATTTGATTGCTTATGGAAAATATAATGAAAATGAATTGTTAAAAATTGCTGCAAGTGTGGAAAATGATTCAGAGCATCCATTGGCAGAAGCAATCGTAAATGAAGCAAAAGAGAAAAATATTGAAATTAAGCCATATGAAAAATTTAGGGCAATGCCAGGTTACGGTATTCGTGCAACATTTGAAGGCAAGGAAGTTCAAATTGGAAATAGAAAACTTATGGAAAATCGAAAAATCAATGTAGAAATTTCTCAAAAAGATTATGATATTCTCTCGAATGAAGGAAAAACACCAATGTACATTTCGATTGATGATGAATTGGCAGGACTTGTTGCAGTTGCAGATGTTATAAAGGAAACAAGCAAGGAAGCTATAGAAAAACTGAAAAAAATGGGAATCAAGACAATAATGCTAACTGGAGATAACGAAAAAACTGCGAAATTTATCGCAAAGCAAGTGGGAATAGATGATGTAATTTCAGAAGTGCTGCCTTATCAGAAATCTCAAAAAGTAAAGGAACTTCAAGAAAAAGATGAATTTGTTGCAATGGTTGGAGACGGAATTAACGATTCACCAGCACTGGCTCAGGCAAACGTTGGAATTGCGATAGGAAATGGAACGGATGTTGCCATAGAATCAGCTGATATCGTCTTAATTAGAAACGATTTGAGAGATGTTGCGGGTGCAATAGCATTAAGTAAAGCGACAATCACAAATATAAAGGAAAATCTATTCTGGGCATTCTTTTATAATGTACTCGGAATACCATTTGCTGCTGGAATATTTTATGCATTTTTCAATGGACCAAAATTGGATCCAATGATAGCGGCTTTTGCAATGTCGTTTAGTTCAGTATCTGTTTTGGGTAATGCTTTAAGATTAAAGTTTTTTAAAGTGAAATAATATTTCGGAAAATAGATTTAATTTGATGGTATATTTATGATATTATTTTTTATAAGAGGTAAGTAATATGGAAACAAAATTAAGAAATTTAACAAAGAAAGTTGAGAATAAATCATTAAAAATTGCAGAAGATAAGGAGTTGGAAATAATTTCTTCTAAAGTTTTGAAGAAGTATAAAAAAACATTTGAGAAATTGACGAAATGATTCCTGTATAAAAAAATATAAAATTTTAGTATTGATTTTTTTTTGAAAAATGATATAATATTTTTGAATAAAAAACAATCTATATGCTTATAGTTATAGAAAAAATACGGAGAATCCCTCATTCTTAATTGAATGGGGGT
>NZ_CALHQO010000221.1:0-2601 GCF_938036635.1 uncultured Leptotrichia sp. | reverse complement strand
AACAGTTGTGGATGTGGAGGCACTTGATGCCAAGAGCAATAATTACTTGATGAGTATTTTGAAAATTGAGAATAAACTTGGAATTGCGTATATTGATATAACAACTGGAGAGTTTAAGGTAACGGAAGTTGAAAAGGATGATGATTTTGTAAAATTATTTAATGAGATTAATAAAATTGAACCTAAGGAAGTGCTTGTTACAGAGGATTTTTATGGAGAAATAAAGGAAAAGTTAGATGATTTTTTACAAAAGAATGATTCAGTTGTGACTTTTGCGAGTAAAGTTCGGGACAGTGCAAAGTATCTTATGGATTATTTTGAGATTGTGTCGCTTGAAAGTTATGGGATTAAGGATAAAAAGGCGATAATTGGAGCTGCAGCTATGGCACTTGATTATGCTGCTACTATGCAGGTTGAACATGAGCTGACTGTAGAAAAAATCGAGTTTGTGAATATTTCCAATTATGCTGAAATAAATGCGATTACAAGCAGAAATCTGGAACTTTTGAAAAATCAGAGGGAAAAAACTGTTTATGGCTCGCTTTTGTGGGTACTGGACGAGTGTAAAACTTCGATGGGAACACGGCTTTTAAAAAGATTTATAAACAATCCACTTTTAAATATTGAAAAAATACGAAAAAGACAGGAAGATGTACAGTATTTTATTGACAATATTTTGATTCGTGAGGATTTGAGAGAAAAACTTGAGGATATTTACGATTTGGAGCGGCTTTTGGGGAAAATAATCTTTGGAAGTGAAAATGGAAAAGATTTGATAGCATTGAAAAAAACGATAAAATCGGCTGTTGAAATAATGAGAATTTTGGGAAATACTGATTTTTTTAAGGATATTGATGCAAATATTTTGTTTGAATGTTATAAAATAATTGACAACAGTATAAATGAAGATGCACCGTTTTCAGTACGTGAAGGCGGAATTATAAAATCTGGATACAGTGCAGAACTGGATGAAATTAGAAATATCATGAATTCTGGGAAGGACTTTTTACTGGATATTGAACAGCGTGAAAGGGAAGCAACTGGAATTCGAAATATGAAAATAAAGTTTAACAAGATTTTTGGTTACTTCATCGAAATTACAAAAGCAAATCTGGATATGGTGCCAGAACATTACATAAGAAAACAGACTCTTTCAAATTCAGAGAGATACATTACGCCTGAACTGAAAAAATATGAGGACACAATAATAAATTCCAAAGCAAAAATCGAAGATTTGGAATACCATTTGTTCAAGGAAATCAGCGGAAAGCTCAAGGAACATCGGAAAATTTTGTCAGAACTTGCAGAAAGGTTGGCATACATTGATGTAATGGTATCTTTTGCTGTAAGTGCCATTGAAAATGATTACGCAAAACCTGAAATGAATGAGGAATATTCCTTTGAAATTGAGGGCGGAAGGCATCCAGTTGTGGAAAAGCTGATTGGAAGGACGGATTATGTTTCAAATGATACAGTCTTTACTGAAAAGGAAAGTTTTGTTGTGCTGACAGGACCTAATATGTCGGGAAAATCAACGTATATGAAGCAAATCGCATTAATTTCCATAATGGCTCAGATTGGTTCTTTTGTCCCTGCTAAAAAAGCAAATTTATCAGTTATAGACAAATATTTGACACGGATTGGAGCTTCTGATGATATTTTGACTGGGCAAAGTACATTTATGGTGGAAATGAGTGAAGTTTCCAACATTCTAAACAATGCGACTGAAAAAAGCCTGATAATACTTGATGAAGTTGGACGTGGAACTTCCACAACCGACGGTGTTTCCATTGCGACTGCCATTTCAATGTATATTCACGATAAAATTGGTGCTAAGACAGTTTTTGCAACACATTATCACGAACTTACTGATTTAGAAAATAAATTTGCACACATTGTAAATTATCGGATAGAAGTGGATGAAAAGCAGGGAAAAGTAATGTTTTTACGAAATATTGTAAAAGGTGGAGCAGACAAGTCCTATGGTATTGAAGTGGCAAAATTGGCTGGTCTTCCAAAGGAAATATTGACTGAAAGCAAGAAAATATTGAAACGGCTGGAGCAGAAAAAGGAATTGATTGAAAGAACCGTAGATGTTCACCAGCTATCACTTTTTGGAGGAAATTCAGAGTTTGAAAATGATTTTGAAGAATTTGAAGATACTAATTTTACAAGTGATTTTGAAATCAATGAAAAAACTCAGATTTATGAAGAAAAATTAGTAGAAATTCAGGAAGAAAATGAAAAATTATCAGAAATTGTGAGCAAAATAGATAAATATGACATAAATAATATTACACCTATGGATGCAATGAAATTTTTGTTTGAATTAAAGGAAAATATGAAAAATAAAAAGTAAAATTAGTAAAATTAGGAGAAAAATAATGTGGAAAAAACTAGGTTATGGAGGACTTATATTACTACTGATATATTTTATATATGCAGTATTTTTTAAAAAAATTCCAACACCGCTTGAACAGATGCAAAAAGATATGAAAGCCAAAAAAGTTATGTATAGGCTAAAAGATGATGCTATCATTTATGCGGATGAACAGATTGGATCTGAAGGAGACGAAGTTATCAGGTTTAAAAATGTAATTG
>NZ_CALHQO010000220.1:0-4764 GCF_938036635.1 uncultured Leptotrichia sp. | reverse complement strand
AATTTACTCTTAATTAAAACTTTTTTCTAAAAAAATTTTACTATATCCCAAATTATTTTCTCCTTTACTTAGATATACAAGTATGATAAGATTATATATAACTTAAAATAGGAGAGTGACATAATGAATTCAAATAAAATTTTTGAAAAATATACATTAAATAATGGAATAGAGATTAAAAATAGACTTGTAGTGACTCCTATGACACTATTTGTTGCCAATGAAGATGGAACTTTCTCAGAAGAAGACCTTAAATTTATGAGTAAACGTGGAGAAAATATAGGAATGTTCATAGTAGAAGCTACTTTAGTTGCTGATGGGGGAAAAGCTTTCACAAGACAGCCCGAAGCTATCAATGAAACACATTTGCCATCTTTAAGAAAAGTAGCTGAAATTCTACGTAATCAAGGTACAAAAGCAATTTTACAAATACATCACGGCGGAAGACTTGCCCTTCCAAATGTAAATAAAAATGACATAATTGCTCCTAGCTATGATAACGAAACAAAAGCAAGAGAAATAACTACTGATGAAATAGATAAACTTATACAGGCGTTTGGAAATGCTACTGATTTAGCTATTCAGGCTGGATTTGACGGAGTGGAAATTCATGGTGCAAACAGATATCTTATCCAGCAGTTTTATTCAGGAATAACTAATAGAAGAACTGACGAATGGGGAGGAAATATAGAAAAAAGAATGAAATTTCCTTTAGCTGTTATAGATGAAGTAAATAAAGTTAAAAATAAACATAACGCTGACAAATTCATCATAGGATACCGTTTTTCACCTGAAGAGCCAGGAGAAAATGGTTTGACAATGGTTGAAACTTTTGCATTGATTGATGAACTTGTAAAAAAACCACTACAATATCTACACGTTTCACTTCCAGATTTTTATATAAATGCTTATCGTGGAGGAGATACTAAAAAACCTGCAATACAGCAGATTCATGATAGAATAAACGGAAAACTTCCATTAATTGGAGTGGGTAATCTATACACAGGAGAACAGATAGCTAAAGCTCTTGATACAGGATGGGCAGAATTTACTGCTTTAGGAAAAACTGTCATTTTAAATCATAATATAGGAACTCTTATACTTGAAAAAAGAGAAAATGAAATTGAAACTGAACTGGATCTGGAAAGAGAAGATAAATACGATTTAGGTGAATTTTTATGGGAACGTGCAAAAGAAAAAAGCCCCTTGCTTCCTCCAATAAAAAATAAAAAATAACAATACGGTTTTATGTAAAAATTATTTATAATAAGTTAACTAAAATAAAAAATGCTATTTTATTAGGAGTAGCCATGATTTTAATAGTTATAATCATAATTTTATATATTCTCTTTGGGAATATTAACAAAAAAAATGCTAATATTTCAAAATTAAATAGAAAACTTGAAGATTTAAATGAAAAAGAGCAGGAAAAAGAAAAACAGATAAAGAAACGCCAATTAAAAGAGAAAATACGAAAATTAAAAAAAGAAATTCATGAAATCGAAAAAGAAATGTATGATGAAGAATTAGAAGTAAAAAGTCCTTATTTTAAAGATTTATGTGATCAAGCAGCAGATTTACAAATGGAGCTATATGATTATGAATTTGAACTAGAATGGATTGATAAAAATTAGAGCATAATCTTTTTGAAAAAAATCAATACAATTTATAATTTTGCAAAAAAATACGCCAAATTTATGGCGTATTTTATATTTATTCTTTTTCTTTTTGATACTGTGAAACCGTTTTTCCTGTCCATTTCTTGAAGAAAGTGCTGCAAAAAACGACGGAATAAACACATTCAAGTTATCAATATTGCTGATTTCTGAAATTTGCTCATCAGTAATAACTTCATCAATTTTTTTCAAAAATAAATAATATTCCTCAGTAGAAAGCTGAATTTCCTCTTTCCACAAAATATTCGGTATTCCCGCTTGTTCAAGAATATTTTCAATTGATAATCCAATACTCTTTAAAAAATCCTGAAACTACTTTAGTATAGTTATTTTCTTCTTTTTCCTATTTTTTATTATATCGAATTTTTCTTTTCATAAAATGGCTTTTTATCTTTAACAACATCTTTTCCAAAACTATCTTTATATGAAAACATATCAATATATTTTCCATTCAAGTATGGAGTTACTTTTCTTCCTATAAATTCTATACTTTCTTTTTCATTTCCCGTACTGTCAACAACTAATAGATAACTCTCTTGTCCCTCTTTATACATGAGCATTAACCAAGTTCTTTTAATATTTTTATCTAATTTACAAGCACTTTTTAATGCTTCAAGCATATCTTCAGGATATTCTTTCGCTTCTCCAATCATTACAGGCGTGTCCTTTTTTACTTTTGTTTCAACGACCTTAAGTCTTTCTTCCTTTTCCTTTTTCAAAATTTTAAGTTGTTCTCTTGTAAAGGTAAATGATGTAGTAAATGGATTAATAACAAAACCTTCTATATCTGGATTTGATAATACCATTTCTGCATAATCATCAAAAGACAAAATAAGTGTCTGTATTTTATCAATGCCAATATTCCACTTATTCAATTCTTCCCAGTCAGTAAATGCTGGATAAAATTGTTTTCCATCAGACGAAGAAATCATATAGAAAGATACATTTGAATCTTCTTTAACAGTTCCTTTTCCAGTTTCATCAGTTTCAATAGGTTTATCAAAAAATACATAACTTAAAAAATAAGCTCTCATTATAATTTCATCTAAAATTTTATTTTGTAATTCTAAATCACTTTTCTGATTTTTTCCTATTCTACTAAACAATTCTTTTAACACAGGATTTTCCAATGGCTTATTTACATCAATCATAATTTTTCAACTCCTTCGTTTCAATATTTTATATTATACCCATTATAGCTTATATCTCTTCCATCGTCAAATCCACAACATTCCCCTTCACAACTTCAACTAGTTTTTCTGTTTCCACTTCCATCTGCAGTCCTCGTCTGCCAGCCGAAACCATTATTTTATCAAATTTTTCAACTTCCTTGTCAAAAAAAGTCTTAAACAGCTTCTTCATTCCTACAGGAGAACACCCTCCACGAATATATCCTGTTTCTTTTTCCAGTTCTGAAAGTGGCAATAAATCAATATTTTTCTCTTTGCAGGCCTTTGCCACCTTTTTCAAATCTAAATGTGCTTCTCCATGAAGTACACACACATACAAATTTTTACTTTTCCCTTTCAAAACAATTGTCTTAAAAACTCTATCCGCTAGTTCAGGCAACTTCTCAGCAACACCAAGCCCTCCACTTTTATCCTCACTCCACTCATAAGTATGAATAATATACGGGATCTTTTGTTTATCAAGCTGTCTTAATGCATTTGTTTTTGCAATTTTTTCTTTCTTATGTTTCATATTTCATTACCCCCATACTCGATTTTTGTTATTTTCAGTATATCAAATTAATTTTTTTCAGTCAATTAAAAAAAATCTATTCTTATGATAAAAAGAGAAAAATTTAAACAAAAATAAAAGAGCAAAAATATAAACTATTGCCCTTTTATGTTAATTAGATTTAAAAATTTTTATTTGTCTTCTATAACTTTGTGAGTTTCAAAAATTCTCTCCATTGTTTTTTTGAATGTTGGAGAACCTACCAAATCATATTGTTTTTGTGTAGGTCTTTTACATACTGCTGCGTAGTAGAACTCGTGAATTTTATCTTTTCCACCATTAATATCACGAAGTCCAGCTTCACCCAGCATTTCATTAAATTGTTTAATTCCTTGCTGAACTTCCGCTAAAGTATGTGTCATTTTCTTACCATCTTTTATGTAGCTTTCTTCCATAATTATAGATCCTATTGGCACACAAGCGGCTACTTCCTGCCCATCTTTATTGTAAAATTCTGTCCATTCCTCCTCGCTCATAAAAAGCACTCCTCTTTCATCTCTATAAGGTTCCGCTATTCCAAAAGCTGAAAATGCCAATAATCCCAATAAAATAAGTTTTTTCATTGTAAATCTCTCCTTTTTTCTAATTTTTTTTATAAATTTAAAATAATTTTACTGTTCTTCTAAGATAATTATACCACATATTATATAAATTTCCATATATTCAAACTTATATTTTATTAATAATTTTTCTATTTCCAATAAGAATTAATTAATTCCAAAACAAGGTCATCCCTATCTTCATTATAAACTATATAATCAATAAATATCTGCTCTACTTCCGTATCATTCTTCATATTAACTAAAAAATTATATATTACTAATTTCAAATTGCTAGAAATTTTTTGTTTCAAACTCGCTTTAGCATATCGAATTGCAAAATCTTTTGCTTTTTCCACATCCAAAAATTTTCCTTGCTTTTATTTGACTATCCTTATCAAAATTTATTAAGCAATAATTAATCAATTCATCGCTTATTTCAATGTTTTCATAAATCAAATCATCTACTTTAATTGCGTATTCTAGAATACTAGGATATTTTTTTGCTGAATTTATATATTTATCTTCCCATTTCCTTTTATTTACAGTTCCTTCATTTATAATTATTGATCCCCAATTTTTCTTTTTTTCCTTTAAAAATGGCTGATATTTTATTGGAATATCTTCCTTTTTTATCTCCGAATTTAAAAATTTTAAATAAATTTGATTATCTTCGCCATAATTTCTAGAATATTCACCCTTTATAATCAGCAAGCACTTCAAAGGTTTTCCAAGTAAAGCCGCCGCACATGCCTTATGGTGTCCATCAATTATAAAATTTATAAAACCGCCAAAATTATAAACAATCG
>NZ_CALHQO010000219.1:0-5804 GCF_938036635.1 uncultured Leptotrichia sp. | reverse complement strand
ATAATTATTAATAAATCCATTTGATTCTTTTAACTTTAACCCACTTGGTATAGAAATTTGTACATTACTATTTCCAATCTCTATCTTTTTTTTATTTTCAGTAAGAAGTAAAGTATTTAATTTCTTATTATTACCAAAATAATAAGGACTTTTATATTCAGGAGGAGGCAATAAACCATCCCCCTGCATTGAACCTATAACAAAAGCTGTTGTAAGACAGGAATTTAAACAGAAAATACTTACCAAAATCAATAATATAAACTTTAACTTTTTCATCTTAATTACCTACTCTTTCTCTTCGTATTTCAATCATTAAACTAATCATTGCTTAATTTTGTATTTTTGATATTTTCTTAAAAGATAATACTCGTTTTTTCCCTTTCAGAAATTAGATTTTTTTCTATTTTTTCATCTGCATCTTCCATAAAATCAATAAAGCATTTCTGATTTTGGTACTTTTGATTCAGCATTTTCAATTTATTTTTTGTTTCAGAGCCAAGATGATTGTCTTCTTTCAAAATATTTCGCACATCCTGATTTAGTACAAGCAGCTCATTTATCGAAATTCTTCCGCTGTATCCGCTGGAGCATTCATCACAGCCTTCTCCCATACATTTCTGGCACTTTTTCCCAACTAGTCTTTGTCCAATTACTCCGATTAATGAATCTAGTATCAAATATTTTGGAATGCCCATATCCACTAGCCTGATTAATGTCGAAACGGCATCGTTTGTGTGAATTGTCGAAATTACAAGATGTCCTGTTAATGCTGCTCTTACAGCAATTTCAGCCGTAACTTCATCTCTAATTTCTGAAATTACAATAATATCGGGGTCATTTCTTAATGTAGCTTTCAAGACTTCAGCAAATGTTACTCCGATACTCTGATTTACCTGTATTTGAATAATTCCGTCAATTTTGCTTTCTACAGGGTCTTCTACCGTTATGATTTTTTTTCTTCCATCATTTAACATATTTATTAAGGATTTTAAGGTTGTGGATTTTCCAGAGCCTGTCGGTCCGCTTACAAGTATCATTCCATATTTTCTAGTTAAAATCTCATTTAGCATTGCTATGCTTTGGTTCGAAAATCCTAGTGTTTCAAGGTTTATGTCTTCCAGATAATTTTCAAGAATACGCAGAACTATACTTTCTCCGCCAATTGTTGGCATATAGGCGGCTCTTATGTCATATCGCTTATTAATATTTTTTATATTCAATAAAAAAGAAAAGCTGCCATCTTGTGGCTTTCTTTTCTCTGCAACATTCATTCCCGCCAAAATTTTTATTCTGGCAATAATTTCTGTAATATTTTTTTCAAGCACCTTTTTATTTACGGATTCGTATAATTTTTCACTTTCCATAAGATACCCGTCAACTCGGTATTTTATTTCCATGCCTTCCAGCAAGTCAAATTTTATGTGAATATCGCTGGCACGCTCCTTAAATCCTGCTTTTACAATTTCATTTAAATAAGAAACTGTATCTTTTGATAACAAATTATTTTTTTTATTATCAGAAATATCCTTTAATTTTACTTTCTCAGTTATTTTTTCATTCATTGTCCTCAATTTCCCTTCCCACTTTTATAGTTTTTTATTTTTAGTTATTTCTTTTTTACACTTCCAGAATTAAATTCTTCTAGTACTAATTCTGTCTGTTTTTTCAATGTTTTAAATAATGCCTTTTTGATCAAGTTGTACCATTTTAAAGCGGCACGTTGTGCATCAATCCCCTTTAATGTTTCCTTTAGCTGTAATTTAAAAAAGTCAACTTCTTCATAAGAAAGTTTTACATTTTTAGTTTTTTCCTTTTTGTTTGCCTTTGTTATTTTTACTTCATTTTCCAGATATTTGAAGAAACCAAACACGTTTGGCAGCTGTTTTTCATACTGGCTCATCATTTTTCTCATTTCCTCAATCATTCTTGTTAGATAACTTCTTGACATTTTAGAAAATGTAATATTGACTTTTCTTTTTCCTTTTCCAATTTTTTGTACAAGCTGCTGCATTTTAGCCTGTGATTTTGCATTTATTAAATCCATGTTGCTTACTGTGTTAGGATTTACCATCTTTGCCATAAATTCTCCTTTCTGTTCTTCATTATTTCTTTATTTATTATTCAAAATTTTTCATTATTTCTTCAAATGAAACATTTCCTTCCCTTAACAATGCAAGTTTTCCATTTTCATATTTCACAATTGTCGAAGGCTTTCCGGTTAATTCCGATTTTTCATTTGGAATGACAATGTCTACATTTTTTAACAGCTCTTCGCTTAGATTTTCAATTTCAGTAACAGCATTTTCACCAGAAATATTTGCACTTGTTGTTAATAAAATTCCACCAGAATTTTTTATAATTTCAAGAGCAATCTTATTTTTTGGAATACGAACACCTATCGTTTTCATATTTTTATCAAATTTTTGAGTAAAATCCTCATTTGCAGAAAAAATTATTGTCAATTCTCCAGGCCAGTATTTATAAAGAATTTTAGAAATTTTTTGAATATTTTCTTCAGTTTCATTTATTAATTCGCTCAAAATATCTCTGTTACTGATTAGTGCAATTATTTTTTTAGAAAAATCACGTTTTTTTATCTTATATATTTTTTGTACAGCATTCTGTTCAGGAAGAGAGCCGATTCCATAAACTGTATCTGTCGGAAATACAGCAACTCCTCCATTTTTCAGAATGCATACCGCTTTTTTAATTTTAGTCATCATTTCCATCATCAACTGGCAATTCAAACAATCCACTTATCGGATTATTTGTAGCTATTCTTTTTATTATTTCAGCAAACATCTTGCTTGTTGATAAGATTTTCAGTTTGTCAAATTTTCTGTCTTCTGGCAGTTGAATCGTGTCAGTTACCACAACTTCTGTAAAAGCTGAATTTTTTAATCTTTCAATGGCAGGATCTGAGAAAACAGCGTGTGTCGCACAAGCATAAACTTCTGTCGCCCCTTTATCAATCAGAGCCTGTGCTGCATTACAGATTGTTCCAGCGGTATCAATCATATCGTCAATTAAAATAGCTTTTTTCCCTTTTATATCTCCAATAATATTCATAACTTCCGAAACATTTGCCTTCGCACGTCTTTTATCAATTATCGCAAGCGGTGTATGCAGCCAGTTTGCAAGCCCTCTCGCTCTTTTTACGCCACCAACATCAGGTGAAACAACAACAGTATCGTCTGGGTGGAATCCATATTTTATAAAATGTTTAGCCAAGATTGGCAGAGCTTCCATATGATCTACTGGAATGTCAAAAAATCCTTGAATTTGTCTTGCATGCAAATCCATTGTAATTACTCTCGTTGCACCTGCTACAGTTAATAAATTGGCAACAAGTTTTGATGTGATTGGCTCACGTGGACTCGCCTTTCTGTCTTGTCTTGCATATCCATAATAAGGAATTATTGCTATAATTTCCTTCGCCGAAGCTCTTTTAATCGCATCAATAAAAACTAAAAGCTCCATAATACTTTCATTTACAGGTTTTGAAGTGGACTGAATTACAAATACTTTACATCCACGTACACTTTCGTTCGCTTTTGCAAAAGTTTCTCCATCCGCAAATCTTACAATTTCAGCAGAAGATAAATCCATATCCAAATACTTTACAATCTTTTCTGCTAATGCTTCACTTGACGTTCCTGCAAATATTCTTATTCTGCTCTTGTCTTCCTTGGTTAATGTTATCATTTCATTTCCCTTTCTCTCTATATTTTGAATTTTTATTTAAAAAATTTTTATCTTTTATTAAATTTACATAATTAAATGATATTTTTATAACATTTTTGATTTTTTGACATTTTTTCAGAAATTGCTAGTTTTTTATTTTTTCTCTTTATTTACTTGTTTTGCTCTTCCAAATGCCAATGCTTCATCTGGAATATCTTTTGTAATAACTGATCCAGCCGCTGTTAGAACTTTGCTTCCTATTTCAACTGGAGCTACAATTATCGAATTACTTCCAATAAAGGCATTTTTTCCAATTTTTGTCTTATGTTTATTTTTTCCATCGTAATTACAAGTAATTGTCCCTGCACCAATATTTGTGTCTTCCCCAACTTCAGCATCTCCAATATAAGTCAAATGCCCTGTTTTCACACCTTTTTCAAGCGTAGCATTTTTTATTTCCACAAAGTTTCCAACATGTACAGTTTCTTTCAAATGTGCCTTTGGACGTAAATGTGCAAAAGGTCCCACAGTTACTCCTTCCTCAAGAGTAGACTGCTCAACAACAGAAGCCTCTATTTTCACATTATCAGCAATTATAGAATTTTCAATTCTCGTATTTCCTAAAATTTCGCAGTTTTTTCCGATTTTTGTATTTCCTTGAATTGTAACATTTGGATAAATTACAGTATCCTGTCCAATTTCAACATTATCTTCAATATAAGTTGTATCTGGATTAATGAGAATTACACCACTATCCATAAGTTCGATATTTTTTCTATCTCTTGAAATTTTACTTGCCTGCGCTAACTGAACTTTTGAGTTTACTCCTAAGATTTCATCTTCATCTTCGATTTGAAAGCTGTCAACTTTATAGCCTTCTGTCGATAAAATTTTTATAGCATCAGTCAAATAATATTCACCTTTTGAATTGTTGTTGTCAATTTTTTCTATCGCATAAAGCAGACTTTCATTTTTGAAAATATATACTCCTGTATTAATTTCATCTATTTTTTTCTCATTTTCATTTGCTTCCTTTTCTTCGACAATGTTTGAAATTTTTCCATTTTCCTTAACAATCCGTCCGTATCCAAATGGATCTTTAACTTTACATGAAAGTACGATACAATCAAGATTTTTCTCCTCAAACACTCTTTTTAATTCTTCCAATGTTTTTTCTTTTAACAAGGGTGTATCTCCATAAGTGATTAATACATTTTCTCCATATTCCTTGATTTTATCCTTTGCAATTAAAATAGCATGTCCTGTTCCAAGCTGTTCTTCTTGTGTAACATAAACAACATTTCCCATTTCAGCTAAAACATCTTCCTTTTTATGTCCTAGAATAAAAATATTTTTATCATTCCCAATATTTTCTAGTACATTGACCACTCTTCTAATCATCGGAACACCGTTCACTTTGTGCAGAACTTTAGACTGTTCAGACTTCATTCTAGTCCCTTTTCCAGCCGCTAAAATTACCGAAATCATTATTTCCTCCTTAAAATTATTAACAATAAAATATTTGTTTTTATTTTACTCAAACTATAAAAAATCTAGTGTTTAAAAAAACTCAAATTTTTGAGTTTAATCTTAAAATAGGAATTTTCTTCCATTTATAAAGAATACATGCAAGCGCAGAAAAAATTTGAGAAAGAACTGTCGCATATCCTGCTCCTTCAACTCCCATTCCGAACCCAGCAATAAAAACAACATCTAGAATAATATTCATGATGCAAGCAATCACAAGGAAATACAATGGCGTTTTCGCGTCTCCGATTGAACGGAAAATATTAGAGAGCAAATTAAAAGCCATAGACGAAAAGATTCCCGCAAAGATGACCATCAAATAATCATAAGCGCCGTCAATAATTTCGACGGGCGTTTGCATGATTTCTAAAATTTGACGACAAAAAACCATACTGAGAATTGTTAGAAGAATAGCAACCACGGCAGAAATGAGTATGGATACATAAAAACTACGCTTCACTCCTGAATAATTTTTAGCGCCATATCTTTGCGCAAGTGGAATGGCTAATCCCGCTGTTAGACCATTTGCAAATCCCAGAATAAGAAAGATAATACTTCCAGTTGAGCCAACTGAAGCCAGCGCATGAACACCA
>NZ_CALHQO010000218.1:0-3325 GCF_938036635.1 uncultured Leptotrichia sp. | reverse complement strand
CAATAAAAATTATTTATTGATTTTTTTTTGGAAAAATTTAAGGGAGAAATAAATGAAAAAAAACGAGGGATTTGAAAAGAAGAAAAATATAAATAAGATGATAATATTAATGTTTTTATGCATTATTGTTTATAATTTGGGGCATCCCGCTACACCTGCACTAATTGAATTGAGAGGCTGGAAGAAGAGTATTTCGGGAGAACTTCTGGCATTTATGAGTACAGCGATGTTTATTTCTTCGCCTTATTTGGGGGCTTTAGCAGATAGAGTTGGGATGAAGAGAATATTTGTGTTTATGCCAGTTTGCTATGGAATGTCACAACTTATTTTTGGGTTTGGGATAAACTTACCATTTATATTTTTGGCACGTATGATTTCGGGATTTGCATCTGGGGGAACATATGCTGTGGCATTTGGATATGTGAGTCAGCTTTCTGAAAAAGGAGAGAAAGCAAAAAATATTGCAAAAGTAAGTTCTGCAACTGTAATCGGTGGAGCAATTGGGCAGAAAATAGGAGGATATGCTGCAACTGTTACGAATGATCCGAGAACTTCCTTTGCACTACAGTTTATTGGTGGAAGCATTGTTTCGATAATTATTTTACTGATTATGAAGGAAATTGTGAAAAAGAATAATGATTTGGAAGAGAAAAGTAAAAAGGACTTAAACCCATTTGCAACCTTTAGATATATTAAGGAGCTAGATGGTTATTCCAAGTTCTTCTGTCTTATAATTTTACTTTCAGGAATAGGAATTTATTCTTATGGAAGTGCTTTAAACTATTTTTTGAAATTTTATGAAAAAGTTTCTTCTGATACAATTGGAACTTTTGTTATGTGTTCGTCATTACTTGCTTTTTTTGGAACTGCATTTTTGCTGGGAAAACTGCTGAAAAAATTTAAGGAAAAAAGTATTTATAAATTTTTGATTTTTGTTGGAATAATATTGATGGCAATTATTTTATTTAGAGTTAAATTTGGTGTAACTCCATATCTTTTGATGGCTTTTTATACAATGACTTATGAAATTGTGCGTTCTCTTGGAAATACGATTATTGCTCAGAGATATAAGGAAAATCAGGGGAAAATATTAGGAGTCGCTTCTGCAGTAGGTTCTCTTGGAACTGCAATTGGTTCACTTCTTTCAGGGTATTTACTAAATTTTAACCCTTTTTTACCGTTTGTTGTGAATATTATTGTGATGTTTTTTGTGCTAGTTTTAATTTTAGTAAAAAAATTGTAATTTTTTCCTTTTAGATATTTCTTAAATTAGATAAATATGGTAAAATTAATATAGAATAGAAAAATTTTTGGAGATATTTAGTTTAAAATAAACTGCAAAAATAATAAAATTTAAAATTGTTTAAATAAAATTTTTAGGAGGCATACCATGGAATATATGAAAAAATATGAATACTGGTTAAATTCAGAAGCTGTTGATGAAAAAGACAAGGAAGAATTAAGAAGTTTAGCTGGAAATGAAAAGGAAATCGAAGACAGATTTTTTAAGGATTTGAGCTTTGGAACTGGTGGAATTAGGGGTGTTCGTGGGATTGGAACTAATAGAATTAATAAATATGTAATTAGAAAAGCAACTCAAGGGCTTGCAAATTATATGCTGAAATTCGATGAAAAATTGGCAAAAGAAAAAGGAATTATAATTGCTCATGATTGTAGAATCGGTTCAAGGGAATATGCATTGAATACAGCAAGAGTTATGGCTGCGAATGGAATTAAGGCATATATTTATGAAGACTTGCGTTCTACTCCTGAATTGTCATTTGGGGTAAGATATAAAGGTACCATGGCTGGGATTGTCGTAACCGCATCACATAACCCTGTGGAATACAATGGATATAAAGTTTACTGGGATGATGGAGCTCAAGTTGTAGATCCTCATGCACCTGCGATTGTTGCTGAAGTTAATAAAATTCAGACTCTTGAAGAAATTAAAGTAATTTCTGAAGCAGAAGGAAGAGAAAAAGGATTAATTATTCAATTGGACGGAAAAATTGATGATGATTATTTAGATGCAATAAAAACACAAACTTTAAAAACAGATATTCCAGGGAAAGAAAATTTCAAAATAGTTTACACTCCACTTCATGGAACTGGTGGACGTCCAATGAAACGTATTTTATCTGATTTTGGGTACAATTTTGAAGTTGTGAAGGAACAAATTGAACCAGATGGGAATTTTCCAACTGTAACTTATGCAAATCCTGAAGAAAAAGCAGCATTTAAGCTTGGAGTAAAATTAGCTGATGAAATTGGGGCAAAAATAGTTATGGCAAACGATCCCGATGCAGATAGAATAGGTATTGCTGTAAAAGATGATAAAAATGAATGGTATTATCCAAATGGAAACCAAGTTGGATTATTGTTACTGCAATATCTTCTAAATAATAAGAAAGATATTCCTGCAAATGCAAAAGTTATAACAACAGTTGTTTCTACACCAATGATTGATGTAGTTGCACCTTCAAAAAATGTTGGAGTTATGAAAACATTGACAGGATTTAAATATATTGGAGAAAAAATTAGACAATTTGAAAATAAGGAATTGGATGGAACATATTTATTTGGATTTGAGGAAAGTTACGGATATTTGATTGGAACACATGCAAGAGATAAGGATGCACTAGTAACTTCAATGGTAATCGCTGAAATGGCCACTTACTATAATTCGATCGGAAGTTCAATTTACGAAGAATTGCAAAAATTATATAAAGAATTTGGATATTATCTAGAAGGAATAAAATCTGTAACCCTTAAAGGAAAAGATGGAATTGAACAAATGGCTGCTCTTATGACTAATTTGAGAGAAAACGTAAAAGACGAACTGATTGGTAAAAAGATTAAAATTAAACGTGATTTCTTTTCACACAAAGAATACAACTTGGAAACAGGAGCAGAAACTGAAATAAAATTACCAAAAGAAAACGTTTTACAATTTGTTCTGGAAGACGACACTTACATTACAACCCGTCCATCTGGAACAGAGCCAAAAATCAAATTCTATTTTAGTGTAAATGCAGATTCAAATGAAAATGTAAAAGCAAAACTTGATAAGACAATGGAAGAATTTTCAAAATTTTTAGGATTATAATTTTTTAAAGAGATCAGAAGATTACTTAAACTAAATGTCTAATTTTTTGACAAAAGTTTAGTTTTTCTGATCTTTTTTGTTAAAACTTTTTTATAGGAAATAACTTATTCTGTTTAATAATTATTTATTCAATTTTACAGCAAAAGACAAAACTCGCTTTTAACAAAAGTTATTTTAATTTCATAAGATCGTTATTTAATTCAAATATAACAGAAA
>NZ_CALHQO010000217.1:0-3532 GCF_938036635.1 uncultured Leptotrichia sp. | reverse complement strand
TTTGTCAATATTCTAAAAAAATTCAAAATTAATTTTTTGTTGTAAATATTTAAAATTTATACTTTCAATATTTACAAATATTGGAATTTACCTTGCTTTTTTATTTAGAATATGTTATTCTTTGCTTATGAAAATATTGAAATTTATGAAAAAAAATAGTATATTATAGAGTAGTTAAATTTTATGAAAAAATAGGAGGTAATATGGCTTTAATTATACAGAAATATGGCGGAACTTCCGTTGCAAATGCCGAGAGAGTAAAGGAAGTGGCTAAAAGAGTTGTAAAGTATAAAAAGGCTGGACACGATGTAATCGTTGTTGTTTCTGCACCGGCTGGAAGGACTGACGAGCTGATAAAAAGAGCTTATGAGTTGTCAGATTCGCCAAATAAACGTGAATTTGATATGCTTTTGACTTCAGGAGAGCAGATTTCGATTGCGTCACTTGCGATTGCTGTAGCTGATATGGGAGAAAAGGCCGTTTCGTTAAATGCTTTTCAAGTTAATTTTAAAACGACATCTGTGCATACAAAAGCTAAAATTATTGACATTGATACACAAATTATACAGGAAAAACTAAATGATGGAAATGTAGTGGTATTTGCTGGATTTCAAGGAATTACTGAAAATAATGAAATTACTACACTTGGACGTGGTGGTTCCGATACAACTGCTGTTGCACTAGGAGCAGCTCTTAATGCTGATGAAGTAGAGATTTACACTGATGTTGACGGAGTTTATACAGCAGATCCTAGAATTGTAAAAAATGCAAAAAAATTAGAAACAATTTCTTATCAGGAAATGTTGGAACTGGCTGCCTCAGGAGCAAAAGTCCTGCATCCAAGATCAGTTGAAATTGCAGCAAAATATGGTATAAAAATACATTTACGTTCATCATTTGACGATTCCGAAGGAACAATTGTGCAAAGGGAAGAAGGATTTGATGAAATAGGAAATCAAAATATTGACATAAAAGGAGAAGCTATGGAAAAAGTAAAAATCGCTGGTATTACCTCTTCTAAAAATGAAGGAAAAATAACACTTTTTGGAGTACCTGATAAGCCAGGAATTGCTGCAAAAGTATTTTCTAGACTTGCTAAGGAAAAAATTAATACAGACATAATCTTGCAAAGTTCAAGTGCAAACAAAGAATTAAATAATATATCATTTACTGTAAAAAGTGATGATTTAAAGGAAGCTGTGGCTATTTCGGAGCAGATAAAAGAGAATATTGGGGCTGAAGGTGTTTCGTATGAAGAAAAAATTGCAAAAGTATCTGTTGTTGGAATTGGATTAAAAAGTCACTATGAAACTACTGCTGAAATATTTGATACACTTGCTGAAAATAATATAAATATAGATATGATTTCTTGTTCAGAGATTAATGTTTCTTGCATTATTCATGAAAATGATGTGGAAAAAGCAGTAAATGCACTTCATAAAAGATTTATTGAAATGGACAGCTAAGCTAGAAATAAAATATCAGAATAACCAAAAGAGAGGACTTTAGAAAGTATGAAAATAGGAATTATTGGATTAGGAACTGTGGGAGAAGGAGTTTTTAAGGTATTAACAAATGAAAAGGAAAGCATTTTTGAAAAGTCAAGAGCTGATATTGAAGTAAAATATGCTTGTGATTTAAATATTGAACGTGAATTTTCATTTAATTTTGATAAATCAGTTCTTATAAATGACTACAAAAAAATATTAAATGACCCTGAAATTAAGATTGTTGTAGAGCTAATTGGTGGAGAAACTATTGCAAAACAGATAATTATTGAAGCATTTCAAGCTAAGAAAAGTGTCGTTACAGCAAACAAGGCACTAATTGCAAAATATGGAGTAGAATTATTTCAATTAGCAAAGGAAAATGGAGTTTTATTCCTGTTTGAAGCTGCTGTTGGCGGAGGGATTCCTATTGTAACACCTTTGATGGAGAGTCTAGTTGCAAATACAGTTACTGAAATTCGTGGAATTATGAACGGAACTTCAAATTATATTTTGACAAAAATGAAAGAAGATAACTTATCATTTGATGAAGCACTAAAAATTGCCTCTGAAAAAGGGTATGCGGAAGCTGATCCTACTTATGATGTAGATGGAATTGATGCAGGACATAAAATAAATATCCTTGCCTCACTAGCCTATGGAGGTTCAATCAAGTTCAAAGATATGCAATTATCAGGAATAAGAGAAATCAGCACAGTTGATATCTTTTCAGCAAACCAACTAAACTCAACTATAAAATTAATTGCAAGCTCAAAACTTTTATCTGATAAGTCAGTACAAATTTCAGTAGAGCCAACATTAATTCCAAATAGCGAAATTTTAGCAAAAGTTGATGATGTTTACAATGCGATTGAAACAACAGGTTCTTATACAGACAAAACTTTATTTTATGGAAAAGGTGCAGGAATGGATCCAACTGCATCAGCGGTAGTTGCAGACATCGTAAAAATTGTAACAAGAAACCATATTGAATCAGATTATTTCTTTAATTCTACAAAAGTATTTGAAATTGTGGACTCAAACACAGTGAAAGATTCTTACTATATAAGAGTTTCAGATGACTTTGATATAGAAAATTCGCCATTTGAACTAATAAATCAAATTGAAAATTACTATATCATCTTAGCAAATAATATTTCAAAAAATGAAATTAACGAGATCTTAAAGGATGCAAAAGAGAAGCTTATATTGAGAGTTATGAAATAATATATTTTTATAATTTACATAATTAAAGGGGCATTTTTATGCCCCATTTTTTGTATTTTTATTATTTTATTTCTTTTTCTTTAAATGAATTTATAAAATCAATTCTTTCTTCACATTTTTTAGCAACAAACTGTATAAAATCAGTCCAGTCACCTGTTAGTGAACCTTTTTCCAGACTTTCAAAATAAATTACTCTTTCCGACTTTTCAATAATTATCGGAGGATAGCCATTTTTCATAAGTTCAAAATTTAGAAGCAGTCTGGAAGTTCTTCCATTTCCATCTAAAAATGGATGTATTTTAACAAATTCACCATGTAAAATAGTTGCCCTTTCTATCGGGTGCAACTCATTTGTCTCATTTCTATACCATAACATTAATTTTTCCATTTCAGGAAGTATCATGTAAGGCTGTGGTGGAATATGCTCTGAACCACTTATATAGACTGGGACTGTTCGATACTGTCCTGGATTTATATTTTCAATGCCTTTTGTTACTAAACTATGAATATTTCTTATCTCTTTTTCTGATAGTTCCGTATCATCTTTTATAATTTCTTCTAAATAATAAATGGCTTCAGCATGCCCTATTATTTCAAGATGTTCTCTCATAGTCTTACCGCCAACAGTTATCCCATCTTCAAGCAGAACTTTTGTTTCCATCAATGTAAAAGTGTTTCCTTCAATTGCATTGCTGTTATATGTCCATTTTATTATCAGATCCTTTCTTAATTGTTTTAATAAATGTTCATTAAGTTTTGTTTCTTTGTATTTATTTAATTTTTTATCTATTTCTTCAAAATTTATTTTATATTTTTTT
>NZ_CALHQO010000216.1:0-1072 GCF_938036635.1 uncultured Leptotrichia sp. | reverse complement strand
ACAATCATTATAGTATTCTATTACTTTTTTAGGTTTCTCATTCTCCTTAAATCTACTTACTTTTTCTAAGATTTTGTATTCTTTTAATTCATCACTTACTTCAGCTTCAAACTTTTCTTTTATTGTCATATTGTTTAGTGTATATTTGCTATCTTTCAAAACTTTAGAAAGAAAATTTTCTGTTCCATATTTTGGCATTTTTTCTAAATTACTATGAACTATTGGAGTTTTTCCATCTGTTGAATAAAAAGGTGTGTTCTTTTTATCATTTAAAACTGTTTCTTCAATAAATTTTTTCAAGCTTTCATCATATTCTGATTCAGAACTATAAAATTTATTAAATAATGCATTCATATTATCTTTTTTTTGTTCTTTAGTTTCGCCTTCTAATATTTCAAGTTTTTCTTTTGTTATTATTACAAATTCAATTATTGCTTCTATTTTTTCTATATCAATTTTGAGAAATTTGCTATCTATATTTTGTCTTTTTGCTAAAAATTGTTTGTACTTAATCATATCATTTCTAAATTCTGAAATTCTTTTATTATCTATCATGTTAAAGAATAAGTATAAATTTAAGATTTCGCTATCATCTTCATTTAATATGTCCAACCCTTCTATTCGTATATTTAAATTTCTAACAATTTCTTCTCGTTCTTTATCTACTTCATTTCTATTTTTTAAAAATTTGAAATTATTATTATTCAAATATTCGATAAATCCCTCTAAAAATATTTCTTCAATAAAATCTCTAATATGTTTTGAAGTATCCTTTCTATTTTTTTCCGTATTAATTTCAATTCTTTCCATTTCCGATTTATGAATATACGAAATATATTCTGAAATGCTATCTGAAAAATTATAATTTCCTATCACATCATAACTTTTTCCTCCTCTCCTTTTTTTATTTTTTTTGACTTTTTCTACTGCTTCTCTAAATTTTGCTTTATTATTTAAGAATTCTGTATAAAAATTATTATAATATAATTCTTTTAACAGAAAATTTCGGGTTTTCATTTATCTTATTATTTATTTTTTTGAGTTTACTCCAATACCATCCTGCAGATTCCCA
>NZ_CALHQO010000215.1:0-3240 GCF_938036635.1 uncultured Leptotrichia sp. | reverse complement strand
AGAAAAAGATTTCTTCAAATTTGGAAATAACAATGAAGGATACAAAAATCTATCGAATCTTGAATTTGATTTATAATTTGCTAGATAATATGAAGGAAATTGAGAAAAAAGACAAGGAAAAATTATTTTTATTTCGAGTGAAAGATTTTTATGATGCTTATAAGTCGAATGATTTGTTGAAAATTTTTGACTTGGAAGAGAGTTATTATGTTTTTCAGGATTTGGTTTCAAAAGATTATAAATATATTTCAAAAGAGGAATTGGAGCGAATAAATCAAGAAGTTTTGGAAAAATTAGAAAAAGAGAATGCAGAAATATTAAAAAAACAGAAAGAGCAACAAAATGCTCAAGAAAATACTGTAAATATAAAAAAAGAAGAAAAAACTTTACAACCAAAAATAAAAAATTATGAAGATAAAATAAAAGATAGAATTGCAGATTATGAAGCTACGAGGGACAAAGTAAGTGAAGAATATGGTTGGAGCGTAGAAGAAACACAAGTAAATGAAAGGCTTAATGAAAAGCTGGATGATGAACTTACAAAAGTTTATAATTTGATAAGAGAAAGAATGTCTGAAAGTAGAAAAATTGAATTTAGAAATGAACAGAGACAATGGATAAAAAATAGAAAAAAGAAAGTAGAAAATTCAAATAATGGTGAGGATGGAAATCCTGGAATGGGTGGACGAGCTGGTGCAAATGTTGAAATATTAACTTATCAAGAGCTTACAAAAGACAGATTAATTAAATTTGCAAGAATGTACGATAATATGGAGTAAAAGATTTTTTTCAAAATTATTCTGAAGATTACAAATATGATGAAACTGATGAAGATTATTACGACAATGATGACTATGAAAATGATTCGGAAGATAATTATGATGAGAATAGTGATGAATATGATGATGGCTACTATTATGATTAGTTTTATTTAAATAGAGATTGATTGAACTTTATTTTGTAGATTTTTTTTATTTTAAAATTTATCAATTTTTTTACAAAAATATCTATCTTATTCAAATAAAAGAATTTCAAAGTCAAAATAAATTGAAATAATATAAAGACATTGTATAATTTTATTGAAAACTAAAAAAGGTTAATTTAAAGGAGGAGTCAATATGAAAAAAGTATTAGCAATTATTCTATTATCATTATTAACAGTAGTTTCTTGTACAACTGCTACTGATGGAACAAGAAAAGTTAGTAAAACTGGAGTTGGAGCAGGAATTGGAGCAGCAGCAGGAGCTGTAATTGGACAAGTTATCGGAAAAGATACAAAAGGTACATTAATTGGTACAGCTGGAGGGGCCGCAGTTGGAGCAGCTATTGGAAATATATTTGATAGACAGGAAAAAGAATTAAGAAATAAATTAAAAGGAACAGGAGTGGAGGTAAAAAGAACTGGAGAAGGTGAAATCAAATTGACAGCACCTGAAAACATTACTTTTGATTTAAATAGCTACGTAATTAAGCCACAATTTAAAAATACGTTAGATTCAGTAGCAACTGTATTAAAAACTTATCCTGACTCAACAATTGTAGTTTCAGGACATACAGACACAACAGGAAATGATGCAATTAACAATCCACTTTCTGTAAATCGTGCAAATTCAGTAGAATCTTACCTTGAGTCACAAGGTATTTCAAGCTCAAGAATAACTTCACGTGGGTATGGAAGCAAACAGCCAATTGCAAGTAACGCAACAGAAGCTGGAAGAGCTCAAAATAGAAGAGTAGAAATTGCTATAATCGCAAATCAACAATAATCTTTAAAAATTTTTAGGGGTTTTTTCAAATTAAGTTTTGAATTAACTCCTTTTTTTACGAAGTTTTGAAATGATAGATAGTCTTTTTGAGATTGAAAAAAATATATAAAAAGAAATAACTTGACTATAGATGAGCTTAACTTTTTACTCTCATTTTAAACTAAAATTTATAAAAAAGGATAAGTGACAAATTAAAAGGATTAGTCCCTGATTTATTTAGAAACTAATCCTTATTAATAAGTTAAATTAAGTTTTTCCGATTTTTAAGCTAGTATATACATCTTATATTTTACAATTATTTAGGTGATACTAAAATCTTAACTTGGCTTTTTTCTTTTACAAGTGCTTCAAATCCTTCATTTACGATGTCTTCTAATTTAATTCTTTTTGTTACTAATAAATCTTTTGAGAAGTATCCTTGTTTCATTAATTCCAATGTTTTAGGGAACACATCACGGTATGCGATAACTCCTTTTATTGTTTTTTCTTGAATTACCACTTCATTAGGCTGTATTGGAGCTTCTGTTTCCCAGATACTTACAACCATCAATTCTCCATCTTTTTCAGCAACTTCTAAAGATTGTTGCAATACAGCAGGAACTCCTGTAACTTCATAAGAAACATTTACTCCGCCATTTGTTTTTTCCTTTATATATTCAACTGTATTTACTTTTGTAGGATCTACGATTATTGCTCCCAATTTTTTAGCAATTTCCTGTCTTTCAGGTGAAACTTCCACAGCATAAATTTCTGTTGCTCCAGATGCTCTCAATGCGTCAATTATAAGAAGTCCAATTGGTCCGCAACCAAATACTGCCGCTGTATCTCCTGTATTAAATCTGCTTTGTCTAACTGCATAAACTGCTACTGCTGCAGGTTCTGTTAATGCTCCCTGTTCATAATCAATTTCATCTGGTAATTTATGAGCCTGATCCTCATTTACAACTACAAATTCAGAGAATCCCCCTCCTCCACCAGCAAGTCCGATAAAGTTCAAGTTAGGATCCAAATTATATTTCCCAATTAATCCATTTTTTGCTAAAATTGGCTCAACTGTAACTCTGTCTCCTACTTTAAATTTTGTAATTCCACTTCCTATTTCCACAACTTCTCCACAAAATTCGTGTCCCATTGTGATTGGAGCTTTTTCATTTGTATATGGATGTGGAGCATTTGCTGGAATAAATATTGGTCCTCCTAAATATTCATGTAAGTCACTACCACATATTCCCGAATATTTTACCGCTATTTTAATTTGATTTTCTCTTGTAATTTCTGGTACTTCAACTTCTTCCACTCTTACATCTTTTCTATTGTGCCATCTTGCAGCTTTCATTGTTGCCATTTTTTATTTCCTCCTAAGTTAATTAATATTTTATTTCCATACTTTAATAGTATACCCTATTTTTTTTCAAAATCAATATGTACTTACAATTTTTTGTATCTAAATATTTTTAATAACAAAGTAATTTAT
>NZ_CALHQO010000214.1:0-2192 GCF_938036635.1 uncultured Leptotrichia sp. | reverse complement strand
TTCATCAATATTTATTCGCATCTTTCCTGTTTATATCAATTTCCTCCACAGTTCCATCCCTTTTTTCAATAATCCATTTCAGAACATCTCCTTCTTCCTTAGTTGTCATTGTGCTTCCATTTCCGCCAATATCTGCTCCAAGGAAAAATGAAATTGCCTGAACTGGGCATTCCTTCACGCAGGAAACACAGCCCCAGCAATCTTTCGGATATTGCATAACCGCCTTTTCAATTTTCATGTCATCCACTTTCTGCATTTCAATTAAAGTCCCCGGACACACCAGCGTACATTTTGTACATCCTATACACACATACGGATCAATTACTATGCTCATATCTCTCCTCCTTAACAATTTCTCTCATAAATACTTCCAGTTCTCCGTTAACTAACCTCGAATTCACATATTTAAAATAGTTTTCGTCAGTTTCAGGATAATCCAGATTTTCATTAAACGAATGCCATCTCGTTTCCTTCCTGAAAAAAAGATGCCCAATTAGCGATTTACACACTATCAGTCTCTCTTTCAGCTCATAAGCAAACATTAAATCGTGCATATTTTCTGCCGAAAGCTCATCAGAAAGCTCTATAAGCTGATCAATTTTCTCTTTTGCCAAATTTAGCTGCTTTTCATTAAATTGATAGTTTGTTGAGATTCCACCTGCATATTCATCCATAATTTTTTGCATTCCTTCTTCCATATCTTCCGTTGAAAATCTTTTGGCTTCTGTATTTCTTATTTTTTCATACTGATTAATAATTTGATTTTTTTGTTCATCCAAGAAGTTTTCCACATTTCCATCAATTTTTCCACAATTAATCTTTTTTTCATCAGCTAACTTTGAAATTATATCAAGTGCCGCAATTTCACCTTCAGCCAATGCACCTGTAACATATTTCTGTGGACAGCCTCCAGCTACATCTCCAGCTGCATAAAGCCCATTAATTGTAGTTTCTCTATTCGTATTTACCCAAAAGCCGCTTGCAGTATGCCCTCCGACAATATACGGCTCTGTCCCTTCAATTTCAACATCCTGCTCATTCGGATTCTTTCCGCTTTCAATCCATTTCAATGTCTGACTTGGCGCCATATTCAAATACGCCTTTAACAAACTTTCACTTTCTTCTTCACTAATTCCACTTGTCTTCAAGTAACAAGGTCCATTTCCAAGTTGATTTTCACGCACAGTTCCATAAACACGCTCACTAGTCGTAAGCCCATATTTATCCTCATAAACCACTCCTCTTGAATTTACCTGTTTCGCTCCAACTCCTTGAGCAATCGTTCCAACTGGTGCAATTGTGTCCTTACATCTCAAAGCAATAAATCTCATCTCAAATGTTGTCATTTCTGCTCCAGCCAAAATTCCCATCGCATATCCTGCCCCTGTATTAAATGGCGGATACCACATCTTATGTCTTGAAAATCCAGGATTATTAGGCTTATAAAGTCCAGCCGCTCCTCCAGTCGAAATTATCACTTTTTTCGCCCTAATCACAATAGCTTCTTCTTTTTTTATAGAAAATCCAACCGCACCATAAACTTTCCCGTCCTTCACAAGCAAATCCGTAATATTAAGTGTATTCAGAACTCTCACATTTTTTGTTTTTTTCACAGCATCAGCAAGTATCGGCTTAAAATTTTCTCCATTTATTTTTATATTTCTATTTCCACGTGCAACATACTCTCCATTCTCATCTTTCAAAATCACAAGCCCCAACTTTTCCACTTCAGCGGTAATCTCATTAAATCTATTCGCAGCAGTAATTAACAAATCGTGACGCACAATTCCATTGGCATCCTTTGCCGCATAATCCACATAATCCTGTGGCACACGTCCTTTCACATTATACGCATTTATTGCATTAATCCCAGCCGCAAGACACCCGCTCCTCTTAATATTCGCCTTCTCTGCCACAACCACCGATAAATCAGAATTTTTTCCAAGCGTAATAGCTGCATAACATCCAGCAGTTCCCCCACCAATAATTAATACATCCGTTTCCAATTCCTTTATTTCAAGTTTTTTTCTTTCTTTATTATTTTATCAAATTTTCTTCAAATTGCAAGTGTTTTACGCTTTTTTATCAATTTATTCTTTGTCCAACTTGTAGTATGGTTGATTTGGTGTAGAAGCCCCAATACTTGATGCGTAAATCCACTCCTTACCTTCCAACTGAGCAAAATTTTCAGC
>NZ_CALHQO010000213.1:0-1350 GCF_938036635.1 uncultured Leptotrichia sp. | reverse complement strand
CTACGCTCATCATGGAACTTGTTGTAGTTTTTCCGTGAGTTCCTGCCACAGCGATTCCATCAAATCTGTTCATTATTTCAGCAAGCAGTTCCCCTCTTTTTATTTTTTTTATATTATTATCTACAATGTATTTGTACTCAGGGTTTGTTTCCTTAATCGCAGTTGAATATACAAATAAATCTATTCCTTTGTCCTTTACATTTTCCTCAACTTGCCCTATATAAACCTTTATTCCCATTTCTTCCATATCTTCTGTTACAGGCTTTCTTTCGAGATCTGAACCTGCCACGTTAAATCCGTCTGATGCCAAAATTTTTGCAAGTCCGCTCATTCCAATTCCGTTTATTCCGCTAAAATATACATTATTTATTTTTGTTAGCATTTTTCCTCCAAATTTTTTTCCTAATTTTTATTCTTAAAGTCCCATTTCTCCAACTATTGTTTCTGCTGAATTTCCTTTTTTCAAGGTTTTTACATTTTCACTCATAAATTCCAGCATTGATGCCTGTCGAACTATTGACAAGGCTTCATCTATCGCTTCTTCCACTGTTTCATTTGTAAAAATTTTTGCGCCATTTGCATATTCCAGCACATCTGCATTTTCCTTCTGCCCAACAAAATCGTATGGAATCAGTACCGATGGTTTTTCAAGCTGGATAAGTTCAGAAATAGTCGAAGCTCCTGCACGGCAGATTACAATATCAGAAGCCGCCATTAATTCTGGAACATTTTCAAAATACGGTTCAACTACCGCTGTACCAAAATCTCTTATTCTATAAGTTGAAGCCTCGTAATTATCCTTCCCAGTTGCCCAAAATAGTCTTATTTTCCCATCTTCCAATATCGTTTTCCATTTTTTTAAAATAGCTTCATTTATATTTTTGGCTCCCAAACTCCCACCAATTACAAGAATTACTTTTTCATCATCCTTTATATTTAGTTTTCTTCTTTCCTCAGCTTTATTTTTTCCATAAAATTCTTCCCGCAATGGATTTCCAGTTACTACAAATTTACTCTTGTATTTTCCCTTAACACTTTCAAGTGTATTCTCAAAAGCAACAAATACTTTTTTTGCACCTTTGTAAAACCATTTGTTTGCCTGACCCATTGTGTGATTTTGCTCCTGAAGATAATATGGTATTCGCAATATATTAGCTGCTACTAATACTGGTATTGTTATATAATTTCCAAATGCTATTATTTTTGTAGGTTTTTCCTTTTTTAGTAGCTTTATTGTGCCTATAGTTGCTGCCATCATTTTAAATACAGATTTTATACTTCTTAACGGCAATACATCAAGTCCTATAAATCTAAAATTTTCATTTGGAACAATATCTTTTTCCATTCTAT
>NZ_CALHQO010000212.1:0-1174 GCF_938036635.1 uncultured Leptotrichia sp. | reverse complement strand
CATTATTTAAACGAAATTTAGTATAAAAACTAAAAAGTAAAGATATGATTATTCTTCTAAAATTATAAAAATTGGAAAAAAAATAAAAAATGAGGACATTTATTGTCCCCATCAAATACTTCCACAGCTTTCTCTTTCTATCAGTTCTACTGGCAAATATACTTTTTTCCTGTAACTTCTCTTGTTCTCAAGCAGTTCTGTCAATACATTTATCGTTTCTTCTGCAATAATTTTTGTGTCTATCCTAAGCGTTGTCAATGGCGGATTCATATATTGGGAGATTTTTAAGTCATTAAATCCAATAATCGAAATATCATCAAAAATTTTCAGTTTCCTCTCCCTTACAGCTTTATAAGCTCCCATGGCAATAGAGTCATTTGCACAAAAGACCGCAGTTGGCCGTTCTTTTAACTTAAGCATTTCCCTCATCATTTTGTATCCTGATTCTGCAGAAAATTCGTCCACTTTTACAAATTTTTCATCATACAGTTCATATTCCTTCATAATTTCAATAAAATACTGCTCCCGAAAATCCACAAGATTTCTAACTATTTGATTTCTTCCACCAAGCAAACCAATTTTTTTATGTCCCAGTTTCGTCAAATAATCAATTACAATTTTTACTGAATGTTTCATATCAAATTTTATATAGTCAATAGAATTACCAGAATTATAAGCATCTACACAAATAATGTTTTCATTCAGAGACTTCAAAAAGTCTAGCTGGCTCCTTTTTATTTCCCCAATCACGACAATGGCACTGGAAATAATGAAATTCATCAAAATTTCCTCATTTTTTTCAAACATTTGTAACTCAAAAACTTTACTTTTTATCCCCTTTTTCTTTAGTGCATATTCCAAATCCAGCCGTAATGATACAAAATATGGATCCTCACTTTCTATCCTTTCATCAAATGACTTTATAATTGAAATATTTAACTGTGTACTTTTTCTTTTCGTATTTTTTTTCTTATAATTCAACTCCTTAACGGCTTCCATTACTCTTTGCTTAGTTTCTTTTGTAACTCCGAAATATTCATCATTATTCAAAATTCTTGAAACAGTAGCAATTGAAACTCCTGCACGCCTTGCAACATCTCTAATCGTAGACATCTTTTTCCCTCTCAGCAATCTTAAATTTATTATAATTTATAATATGCTTTACTTAATTTTA
>NZ_CALHQO010000211.1:0-1013 GCF_938036635.1 uncultured Leptotrichia sp. | reverse complement strand
GACAAGTATTTAAAGGCAGATTAAAAAATGGGGAAAAGGTCGTTGTAAAAATACAGAGGGAAAATATAAAGCCTGTTGTGGAAATTGATTTGGAAATTATGAAAAACCTTGCAAAAACTTTGGAAAATTATTATGAAGATATAAAAAAAATGAATATTGGAAATATTGTGGAAAGTTTTGAGAAAGTGCTAAATGAGGAACTTTCCTTAAATAATGAACTTCGTAATATGCAGCGATTTGCAAATAACTTTAAAGAGGATGACAGAATTCATGTGCCAACTGTGTATAAGCAGCTTTCCAACGATCGTATTCTCACAATGGAAATGATAGAAGGCTTTAAAATTACCGACAAGGAAAAAATAATAGAAATAGGGCAAGATCCTAAAAAAATAGCTAGAATTGGACTTGACCTTTATTTAACGCAATTTTTGAAGTATGGATTTTTTCATGCTGATCCTCATCCTGGAAATATTTTTTTAAAGGAAAATGGGCAAATTGTATTTATTGATTTTGGGGCAATGGGAAAACTTTATCCAAATGAGCGAGAATTTTTAATTAATTTGATTATTTATTCACTAAAAAAAGATGTGAAAAAAATGGTTGAAACAATACAGGAATTAGCGATTAAATTTGAAGTGCCAGATGAAAGGAAATTTGAGAGGGAACTTTATGGGATAATCGAAATGATTGATGAAAATTCACTAGAAAATATAGATATTGTTACAATTTTTGAAAAAGCGAGAAAAATATTCAGTGATAATCAAATTTTACTTTCAGAAGATATTTATTTGCTGATAAAGGGAATTGGGCAAATTGAAGGAATTGGACGGCATTTAGATCCAAATCTTAATATTAATGAAGTTATGCAGCCATATATGGACAAAATTGTAAAGGAGAGAATAAATCCGATTAATATTTTTAAAAAGGAAACAAGAAAACTGGAAACTTTTTCTGAAAACTGGCTAACTTTGCCGACAGATTTAAAAACAATTTTGGAAAAAATTCAAAAAAAT
>NZ_CALHQO010000210.1:0-1461 GCF_938036635.1 uncultured Leptotrichia sp. | reverse complement strand
ATCTTTTTGAAATAGAGGTTGCTTTTTATTAAAAATGGAAATATAATAATATTGAAAATAAGGGAAAAATACGTATAATTAGATAGATGGAGTGATATTGTATGGCAAAATTGAAATTTCCAGATAATTTCTGGTGGGGATCGGCTACTTCTGGACCGCAGAGTGAGGGAAGATTTAATAAAAAGAATAGAAATATATTTGATTACTGGTTTGATACAGATAAGAAGGCGTTTTTTGGTGGTGTAGGGCCTGATGTGGCTTCAAATTTTTATAACAGTTTTAGGGAAGATATAAAATTGTATAAGGAAATAGGGCTTAATTCACTAAGAACATCGATTCAATGGACACGGCTCATAAAGGATTTTGAAACTGGGGAAGTTGATGAGGATGGAGTGAGATTTTATACAGAGGTTATAGAGGAATTTGAGAAAAATGGGATTACTCTTGTACTGAACTTGTTCCATTTTGATATGCCGATAGAGTTGCAGGAAAAATATGGTGGCTGGGAATCAAAGCATGTGGTTGAATTGTTTGTAAAATATGCCAGAAAAGCATTTGAGCTGTTTGGGGACAAGGTAAAATACTGGACGACTTTTAATGAGCCAATAGTGCCTGTGGAAGCACAGTACATGTATCAGTTCCATTACCCGCTTATTGTAGATGGAAAAAAAGCTATGCAGGTTTTGTATAATACGGCACTTGCTTCGGCAAAGGTAATTGGGGAATTTAGGAAAATAGAATCGTTGAAAAAAGATGGGGAAATAGGAATAATTTTGAATTTAACGCCATCGTATCCAAGGAGTGAAAATGAAGAGGACATAAAGGCTGCCAAAATATCAGATGCTTTTTTTAACAATTCATTTCTTGATCCTGCGATTTATGGTAAATTTCCTGAATTATTGATAGAAATACTGGAAAAGGATGGAGTCTTGTGGGAAAGTACAGAAGAGGAACTAAAAATTATTGCAGAAAATACAGTTGACTTTCTAGGGGTGAATTATTATCAGCCAAGAAGAATAAAGGCTCGAGAAACGGAATTTGATATTTCTAAAAATGGCTGGCTGCCTGATAAATATTTTGAAAATTATGATATGCCGGGGAAAAGAATGAATATTTACAGAGGATGGGAAATTTATCCGCAGGCGATTCATGATATTGCTAAAAATATTCAGGATAACTATAAAAATATAAAATGGTTTATTTCAGAAAATGGAATGGGTGTTGAAGGAGAAGAAAAATTTAAGAATGAACAGGGGATAATTGAAGATGACTATAGAATAGATTTTTTTAGGGAACATCTGACACATCTTCATAGAGCAATAGAAGAAGGATCAAACTGTTTTGGCTACCACACTTGGACACCGATAGACTGCTGGTCCTGGACAAATGCCTACAAGAATAGATACGGATTTATCTCGGTAGATTTACCAACGCAAATAAAGACAGTAAAAAAATCAGGAT
>NZ_CALHQO010000209.1:0-2870 GCF_938036635.1 uncultured Leptotrichia sp. | reverse complement strand
TATTTCCAATTTTAAAGTGTACTAGAATATATTAAAAATTATATAAACTCTAGGTTTGAATAAAATAGTCATGGTCTTGAAGTTCAGTTTTAAAGTGGTTTTGCTATAATTTCACGAAAATTTGGAATAAAATATAAAAAATAACTGAATTTTGGTAAAATATTTTTCACAAAGACTATGAAAAAATGTAAAATTATTATATAATATACATATTGCTGAGTAACTAGATTCGGATAGAATAGTTACTCATTTTAAAAATATAACAAAGAAGATAATAAACGAGTAAACGGAGGAAACAATATAAATGTTGGATCAAAAAAATAAAAGAAATTTTTCGATAATAGCACACATTGATCATGGAAAATCAACTATTGCGGATAGGCTTTTGGAGCAGACAGGAACTGTAACGCAAAGGGAAATGGTAGATCAGCTGTTGGATAGCATGGATTTAGAAAGGGAAAAAGGGATAACTATTAAGGCACAGGCAGTTACATTGAAGTATAAGGCTCGAAACGGGGAGACTTATGAGTTAAATTTAATTGATACGCCAGGACACGTCGATTTTATTTACGAAGTATCAAGATCGCTTGCCGCTTGTGACGGAGCCTTGCTCGTAGTTGACGCTGCACAGGGAATTGAAGCACAAACATTGGCAAATGTGTATTTGGCTTTGGAAAACGATTTGGAAATATTGCCTGTAATAAACAAGATTGACTTACCTTCAGCTGATCCTGAGAAGGTTAAGATGGAAATAGAGGAAGTTATTGGGCTTCCTGCAGACGATGCTGTTCTTGTTTCTGGAAAAACTGGATTTGGAATTGAAGATTTGCTGGAATCAATTATTGAGCATATTCCTGCACCTAAAGGGGAAATTAACAATCCTTTGAAGGCGTTAATTTTTGACTCTCATTATGATGATTTTAGAGGAGTTATAACGTACATTAGAATAATTGAAGGGAAAATTGCAAAAGGAGACAGAATTAAGATTATGTCTACCGAAAAGGAATTTGACGTATTAGAAGTTGGGATTTTCTCGCCTAAAATGAAGGAAGTTGATGAATTGACAGTTGGCTCAGTTGGATATATTATAACGGGAATTAAGTCAATCAAAGATACACAAGTTGGGGATACAATTACGCACGTAAAAAATCCGACAGATACAGCTCTTGAAGGATACCGTCCTGCATTAAGTATGGTTTTTGCGGGAATTTATCCAGTTTCAACAGATGATTATGAAGATTTAAGGGAAGCATTGGAAAAATTACAGTTGAATGATGCTTCATTATCTTATGCTCCAGAGACTTCACTTGCGTTGGGATTTGGATTCAGATGTGGATTCTTAGGGCTTTTACACATGGAAATAGTTGTAGAAAGATTGCGTCGTGAATTTAACATTGACTTGATTTCAACAGCACCATCGGTTAAATATAACGTAACACCTGAACAAGGGGAAATGATTGTAATTGACAATCCTGCAGAATTTCCAGAAGGGAAAAAGTACATTGAAGAGCCTTATGTAAAAGGGACAATCATAGTTCCAAAAGATTATGTTGGAAATGTAATGGAACTTTGTCAGGAAAAAAGAGGAACTTTCCTTAATATGAATTACCTTGATGAAACTCGTACAATGATAAGCTACGATTTGCCGCTTGCAGAAATAGTAATTGATTTTTATGATAAATTGAAATCACGTACAAAAGGGTATGCTTCATTTGAATATGAAATGATTGGATATAAGGAATCGGATTTGGTAAAAGTCGATATTTTGGTAAGTGGAAATCCAGTAGATGCCTTTTCATTCATTGCTCATAAAGATAATGCCTATTACAGAGGACGTGCAATCGTTGAAAAATTAAAAGATGTAATTCCAAGACAGCAGTTTGAAATACCATTACAGGCTGCATTGGGTACAAAAATAATCGCAAGGGAAACAATTAAGGCACTTAGAAAGAATGTGCTTGCAAAATGTTATGGTGGAGATATTACACGTAAGAAAAAATTATTAGAAAAACAAAAAGAAGGTAAAAAACGTATGAAGGCAATCGGAAATGTAGAAATACCGCAAGAAGCGTTTTTATCAGTATTAAAACTAAATGATTAATTTTTTATATCTTGTGTAAAAATATAAGGAAAAGAGAAAAAAGTGAACAAAGAAAAAAAACTAAATAAGAATATAATATTTTTTGATGTGGAAACAAATGGATTTCAGGGAAGTTCAGTTTTGTCAATGTCTGCAATAAAAGTGAATTATAATTCTGAAAATACTGGAGAAGAAAGAAATAAATGGAAAAAAGTATCTGAATTTAACAGATTTTATTTCAGAAATGAAGGTGAGGAGTTAAATGAGGGTGCAGTTAGCGTAAACGGATTGACAGATGATGTGATTTTAAACGAAAGAAAGAGCATCATTCAAAATACAGGAATTGAATATCCTTTGACTTTTAAGGAAGATATGGATAATTTCTTTTTGTTTTGTCAGGATACAAACCATTTTGTCGCCCATAACATAAAATTTGACAGAAGTTTCGTAGATTTCCCTCTGCAAAATCAATTTGACACAATGCTAACAAATATAGACATCGTTAAAGTAAACGGTTCTTCGTACGGAAATTACAAATGGCCAAAACTTATGGAATGTGCCAATTACTATAATATCCCATTTGAAGAAAGCCAGTTGCACGGCAGTTATTACGATGTTCTTATAATGTTTAGAATTTTCTTCAAGATGATGAAGCATAAGACTGGAAATAAGCGGATTTTAGAATTTCTAGAAAAAGAATAATTTTTGAAAAAATATTTATGTAAAGTCAAAAAATAGAATTAAAGTAAAACAAATGGAGTGAAAATGAGTATTTTAGCCAAAAAATCTG
>NZ_CALHQO010000208.1:0-1065 GCF_938036635.1 uncultured Leptotrichia sp. | reverse complement strand
ATAACAAAAAAAGTTATATTATTATTTTTATTGGTATCAGTGTTTTCTTTTTCTAAAGATTTTTGGGAAAAAAGAAATTTTACAGTAAACGTTACTGAAGATGCAACAATTAATGGCAAAAAAAGAAGCAAAAGTTATGTGATGTCTTATAATTCTGGGACAATGAAATTAACAATTACAGCTCCAAGTGTGAATAAAGGAGAAGTGTATACTTTTAGCGGAAGCAAGAAGACAATCTATTATCCAAGTCTAAAACAGACTGTAACACAGAAAGTTGAAAAAAGCGAAGCAAATATATTATCTGTATTTAATAAATTACGAGGTATAACTTCTAAAAAAACGCAAACTAGAAATGGAGATACATTTACATTTTCTAATAGTTGGCTAACTGCAATAAAAAGCAGTGGAAATACAGTGAATTTTAGTGACTATAAATCATCAAATGGGTATAGTTATCCAAGTAAAATATCTGTAAGTGATGGAAGTTCTCAAATAATTTACAGATTGTCTAATTTTAGATAATAAAAAATTTAAACTGATATGAAATAAAATGAAGATATGAAAATAATAAAGACAAATTGTATTGTTTTAAAGAAAGTAGAAATGAGAGAGGCGGATTTACTCGTAACATTGTTTAGTAAAGATTATGGAAAAATCATGGCAACAGCATATGGAATTCGAAAATCAAAAAAAAGAGATGTTATTTCTTTAAATCCGCTTAATAAAGTTGAAGTAACACTTATACAAAAGAATAATTACTATATTGTAAAAGATGTAGAAATAATCCAAAATTTTAAACATATTATGAAAGATATTGAAAAATTGGAAATTTCATTATATGTATTAGACAGTATAGATAAGATTTACTATACAACAGATGAAAATGGAGATTTTTTTGATAAATTAGTAGAAATATTAAGTTTTATTGATGTTCTTCCATATATAAAAAAAGGCTATAAATATTATATTTTATTATCATTTTTAAGAAGAATAATGATAGAACAAGGAATTTATGATATAAATGAAATTAGTTTGATACTAGAAAAAGAAAAATCGGAAAATATT
>NZ_CALHQO010000207.1:0-6311 GCF_938036635.1 uncultured Leptotrichia sp. | reverse complement strand
TATATAATAATTTCCTTATCTTAAAATTTTTTAAAAAATCTCTATTTTTTTCATTTAGATTAATTTTTGTTGCAAAAAAAAGACTGGAAAAAACCAGCCTTCTCTATAACTTATAATGGACAATTATTATTCAATTTTTTTATTCAAAAACTTCCGTAGCATTTGTAACTTCATTTCCTAATGCTACATTTAATGCTACAATCGCAACTTCTAATTGACTTTCATCAGGCTCGCTTGTAGTTATTTTTTGTAGCCACATTCCTGGAACTGCTATCATTTTAGCAAATATATTATCTAGGTGATAGCTCGTCCAACGCTGTATTTCATAAGAAAGTCCAGCAACAAATGGTACAAATAGAATTCTTGTTACTAATTTATAAAGAAGCATCGTAAAATGTCCAGTTGGAACTTTAAAAAATAAATCAACTGTTGAAAATACTAAAATACTTATAAACATTACAAGTAAAAGAAAGCTTGTACCACATCTTGGGTGAAACCTTGTACATTCTTTTGCATTTTTTGGTGTTAATTCCTTTTCCATTTCGTAATTCATAATACTTTTATGTTCTGCTCCATGATATTCAAAAACTCGCTGTATATCCTTCAAAAATGAAATTCCATAGATATACCCTAAAAAAAGAATTAACTTTATAACAGCCTCAACAATATTTGCCATTAAAACATTATCTTTAAAGAAAAATCCTCCAATAGCAGATGGCAACCACATAAACACTGCAATTCCCATCAAAACTGAGGTCAAAACAGTAAACCCAACTTGTTTATCTGTCAATTTCTCCTCTTCCAGTCCAGCCTGATTTGATGCAAAAATAAGCTCTTTCGTCCCAACTACCATTGCATCATAAAGTGCTATAACTCCCCTAACGAAAGGTACTTTTAGCCATTTATTATTTTTCTCAGTAAGTGTTATTTTTTTATAAACAATACTCCCATCCTGCTTACGAACCGCTGTTGCAATCGCTTTAGGCCCTCTCATCATAACCCCTTCCACAACTGCCTGTCCTCCAACAGTTACTCTTTTATCTTTCATTTTTACCTACTTTCTTAATTTTTTTATATTTTTATAATTCTTCTTAATTTTAATTAATATTTTATTCCCTGTCAATTACAGTTCTATTTTTTATACGTTTTAGTGATTTATTAATGTGTTCAGCCTTATATTTACTAACTCCTTTTATTTTAGCAATATCTGAAGCTGTTGACGTCAAGATTGAATGAACGTTTGAAAATTCCTTTACAAGAATTTCTCTATCCTTTTTGCTTATTTTTGTTATGTTACTCAAAAGGCCATAGCCACGTGGCTCTATTTTTTCATCAAAATTTATAATATTTATATCGAATCCAAGTAAACACACAATTTTTTCATCATCCAGCAATTCCTCTTTCGTTAAGGATTTCACTCTTAAACCAATTTTTTCTGCTGTTTCCTCGCTTATTTTATAGTCCTTTATAAGAGCATCAAAACTTTCATTTTTATTTAACATTATTTCTTCATACTGAATTTTTATAAGCCGTCCTTCGCTTCCAAGCTCTGCCATGTACTCAATCAATTCTTCCGACATTCTGAAAAGCAGTCCATACATTCTCACACATTCTACAATATCATAAAGTGTCACCATATTGTCAAACTCAAGAATTGACAAGTTCACGTGATTTTTTTCAATAGCAATGGAATATTTTTCAAGGGCTGTTATTGCCTGTGAAGATTTTGTCAGTAAATCTCCAATTTCATTTAGTAAATATCTGAATTTACCATAATATACTGTTATTTTATTTCTTCTCTCAGAAACTGCTACAACTAAATTTCCTTTTTGCTGAGCGATTCTGTGTGCTGCCTGATGTCTTGTTCCACTTTCATCTGTTTCTATGGAATAATTTGGCTGTAATTGGATATTTGCTCCATAAATTGTTTTTATATCCTCTGACAAAATAATCCCACCATCCATTTTGGAAAGTTCGTAAACTTTTTGTGGCGAATATACAGTATTAAGCTCAAATCCTCCTCCCATCACATCTTTCAGATCACTAGGATTTCCAAGTACAATCAATGCTCCCAACTTTGCTTCCTGAATTTTGTCTATTGCTTCTCTTAAAGCTGTTCCTGGTGCTACTCTATCAAATATATGCTCCAATATTTTCTTCTTATTAACTGCCTTTTTTATCATCTCTATTATCCTTTCGCCTTTTTGCTCCGTTTGGCTTATCTTATCCTCTCAACAAGTTCACTTATATTACTTATATAATTAAGTTTTATTTTTGTTTTTTCCTTCTCAAAGTCTGCCTTATGGCTTTTTGGAAGATACACTCCTGAAAATCCCATTTTTTCTAGTTCATTCACTCTATTTTTAATAAATGAAACCTTTCTTACCTCTCCCCGTAACCCTAATTCACCAATAGCCGCTATTTTCTGACTTATCGGCACGCCCTTTACTGAGGATAAAAGCGAAAAAACCACTGCCAAATCAGAACTTCTATCATTCAAATCAATTCCGCCTGGAATATTTATATAAATATCTTTTGAATTTACATCCACCTTTAAGGAACGTGATAACACTGCACTCAATATCTCTACACGAGTTTTGTCATATCCCTCAACTGTTCTTCTTGGCATTCCAAAATTCGGAGTTCCTAGCAACGACTGCACTTCAAATAAAAACACACGGCTTCCTTCAAAAATTGGTACAATAATACTTCCAATATTTTTTTCATCTCTATCGCTTATAAAAAATTCAGATGGATTTTTTACTTCACTAATTCCATTTTCTTTCATATCAAAAATTGAAATTTCATTTGTTGATCCATAACGATTTTTTATAGAACGGATAATCCTATAGTAATTATTTTCTTCCCCTTCAATCTGCAATACTGCATCTACCATATGTTCCAATAGTTTTGGCCCCGCTAATTTCCCATCCTTTGTAACATGTCCCACAATATAAAATGCAATTTCGTTTTTTTTAGCAATTTCAATGATTTTTAAAGTTGTTTCACGAATTTGAGTTACACTTCCAGGAATGGAATTAACATTTTCTGAATAAAGTGTCTGAATTGAATCAATTACAACAACTTTTGGCTTATCCTTCAAAATTACACTTTCAATTTTTTCAATATTTGTATCATTCAAAATATACAAATTTTCGCTTTTTACATTGACACGTTCTGCACGCTGCTTTATTTGTCGTGGCGATTCTTCTCCAGAAACATAGAATACATTTCCAATTTTTGCATATTCCTGCGATAATTGAAGCAAAAAAGTTGATTTTCCGATTCCAGGACTTCCCGTAATCAGTACAACTTCTCCCTTTATTAGCCCGCCTCCCAGTACTCTATCAAATTCCTCAAAAGGCGTTACCATCCGAAATTCCTTTTCTATTTCAATTTCTGTTATCTTGCTTATCGAAACTTCCTTTGATTCCACATTCCTAAACGTATTTTTTATATCAATTTCCTCTTCGAATGTTCCCCATGAATCACAGTTAGGACATTTTCCAAGCCATTTTAATGAATTATATCCACACTCTGAACATATATATTTTGTTTTCTCCTTTTTTCCAGCCATTTTGGGTTCCCCTTTTATTTTTTACATTTTTATCTTATCAAATTTTCTTAACAAAATTATGTTTTTTTTCTTTTTATTAACTGTGAAACAGCAATTTTAATGTTTTTCCAGTTTTTTAACCTTCTCAATCAAACGTTGTTCTACATTCTTTGTCACAAAAAAGCTCAAATTTCCCTTATTTAAAGCCACTTCTTTTACAAGGCTCGAACTTAAATATAAATATTCTCTTGAAGCTGTCAAAAATATTGTTTCAAATTCACTTTTTGCAAGTGTTTTATTTGTCAAGGTAAACTGCAGCTCATACTCATAGTCCGACAATGCTCGTAGTCCTCTTATCAGAATATTTACATTTTCTTTGTACATAAAATCGACTAATAATCCCTTAAAAATTTTTATTTCAGCATTAATATTCTCTTTTTTCAAGATTTCCTGTATCATTTCAACTTTTTCTTCATCAGAAAACCAAGCCTTTGATTTTGTAGAATTTTTAAAAATTCCTATTATTAACTTGTCAAATAAATTTGAAGAACGCTTTATAATGTCAATGTGCCCCTTCGTTATTGGATCAAAACTTCCTGGATATAACGCTACTTTTCCCATACTGTTCTCCTATTTTTTGATTGCATTTTTTTACTTTTCTGATTTTTTTAATCTTGCGAGAGCTTCCCTTGCAGCATGTTTTTCTGCCTCTTTTTTACTTTTTCCAGTTCCTATACCATGAATTTTATCATTCCAGCTTACAGACATTTCAAAAACTTTGTCATGGTCAGGTCCACTAGTTTTAACCAAATTATATTCAGGCATTTTTCTGTACTTTCCTTGTACAAATTCCTGCAAAACTGTTTTATAGTCTCCTGTTCCTTCTATTTCTTCAAGTTTGTTTATTTTCCCAAGTAAAAATTTTAATGCAATATTTTTTGCAGTATAATAATCGGAATCCTTAAAAATCGCACCAATCAAAGCTTCGAAAGCATCCCCTAGAATAGATCTTCTGTGTCTTCCGCCAGACATAATTTCACCATTACTCAAGTATAAATACTCTCCTAGCTCAAGCTCACTCGCAATAGTTGAAAATACAGGTTCACTTATAATCTGACTTTTAAGCTTTGCAAGTTCTCCTTCTGTCTTTTTTTCATAAAGTTCATAAATATACTCTGTTGTTATAAGATTCAAAATCGCATCTCCTAAAAATTCGAGCTTTTCATTATTAAATCTTCTATCCTTCTCGGTTTCATTAGAATACGATCTATGTGTCAACGCTTCTTCCAAATACTCCTTATTTCTAAATTCGTATCCTATTTTTTTCATTAATTCATCAGCGTTTCTATTCCTATTTATTTCCATCCGTCTCACCTCCTTTTATTTTTTATCTTATTTTTTTTATGTTTTTAATCAAGGGGAAAATTAATATTTATTCTCCCCTTAATTATTTCAAAATATTTTTATTATTTATATTTTCTAAATGCTAAAACTGCATTGTGTCCACCAAATCCTAGTGAGCTTGACATTCCTACTTCAATATCTCTTTTCACTGGTTTGTTTGGTACATAATCCAAGTCACATAATGGGTCTGGATTTTCATAATTTATAGTTGGAGGCATGATTCCTTCTGAAATCGCAAGTGCCAAGAATGCTGCTTCAATTCCACCTGCTCCACCTAATAAATGTCCTGTCGCACCTTTTGTAGAACTTACAGAAAGTTTGTATGCATGTTCTCCAAATGCTGTTTTTATTGCTTGTGTTTCATTTTTATCGTTTGCAGGTGTTGAGGTTCCATGTGCATTAATGTATCCAACTTCCTCTGGTTTAATATTTCCTTGCTCCAAAGCCATTTTGAATGCTCTTGCGGCACCTTCTCCACCGTCAGATGGCGCTGTCATATGAAAAGCATCTCCTGTTTCTCCATATCCAACAACTTCTGCATAAATTTTTGCCCCACGTTTTTTAGCATGTTCCAATTCTTCCAGCACTAGTACTCCAGCACCTTCCCCAAGTACAAATCCATCTCTGTCCGCTGTAAATGGACGTGATGCAGTTTTAGGATCTGGATTAGTTGACAATGCTTTCAAATTTGCAAATCCTGCTATTCCTGACGGAGTTACTGTTGCTTCTGTTCCTCCAGCTACCATTGCATCAGCTTTTCCTAATAAAATTGCTTGAAAAGCATCTCCAATTGAGTTTGTTCCTGAAGCACAAGCAGTAACAACAGTCTTATTAGGTCCTTTTGCGCCTATATAAATCGAAGTATTTCCAGAAGCCATATTCAAGATTGCCGCTGGAATATAAAATGGCGATACTCTTTTAGGCCCTTTAGTAACAAGCTTTTCCACTTCCTGTTCAATTACATCCAATCCTCCTATCCCTGAACCAATAATTACTCCTATTCTATCCGCATTTTCTTCTGTAATTTCAAGTTTAGCATCTTCCAATGCTTCTTTAGAAGCCGCAATCGCGAATTGCGAAAATCTAGCTATTTTTTTCAACTCTTTTTTTTCAATATAATTTTCAGGCACAAAGTCTTTCACTTCTGCTGCGATATGCACTGAATGCTCTGAAGTATCAAACTGTGTAATCTTATCAATTCCACATTCTCCAGCCAACAAATTTTTCCAAGCCTTATCTTTCCCAGTTCCCAACGGAGTTACTAATCCTATTCCTGTAATAACTACTCTTCTCATTAATACACCTCTCATTTTTTATTTTTTCTTTAATTTTAAATGCATTTAATCTATTT
>NZ_CALHQO010000206.1:0-4346 GCF_938036635.1 uncultured Leptotrichia sp. | reverse complement strand
AAGATAAAAAGTAAAAATTACAATCTGTCTTTTAAAGAAAAGTGGGAGAAAAACCAAAAAAAATTAGGAGGAAAAACGTAATGGCAGTAATTACAATGAAACAATTATTAGAAGTAGGAGCACATTTTGGACATCAGGCAAAAAGATGGAACCCTAAAATGAAACCTTACATTTTTACAGAAAGAAATGGAATCCATATTTTGGATTTACACCAAACTTTAGGAGCAACTGAAGCAGCTTACGAATTTGTAAGACAAATCTCTGAAGAAGGTGGAAAAGTATTATTCGTAGGAACTAAAAAACAAGCTCAGGAAGCAGTTAAGGAAGAAGCTGAAAGAGCTGGAGGATTCTATGTAAACCACAGATGGTTAGGTGGTCTTTTAACTAACTTGGAAACAATCAAAAAAAGAGTAAAAAGATTAAAAGAACTTGAAGAAATGGATGCAGATGGAACTTTAGACGAAGCATACACTAAAAAAGAAGCTGGATTATTAAGAAAAGAAATGGCAAAACTTTCTAAAAATATTGGTGGAATTAAAGATATGAACACTTTACCAGCAGCATTGTTCGTAGTTGACATCAAAAAAGAATTCTTAGCATTAGAAGAAGCTAAAAAATTAGGAATTCCTGTAATCGCATTAATCGATACAAACGTAGATCCTGATTTAGTAACTTACAAAATTCCAGCAAATGATGATGCTATAAGATCAGTAAAATTATTTGCACAAGTTATTGCAAATGCTGCAATTGAAGGAAACGGTGGAATTGAAAATGTTGTTGAAGGAGCAGAAGTAGAAGTTCCTGCAAACGAAGAAATCGTTGAAGAAGTGGCAGAAGAAGTTATTGAAGAAACTACAGAAGCATAATTTGAAATATAATTTAAAAAATCAAATAAAACAATAGGGGAATAAAACCATTCCCCTGTTCTTGTAAAATAGCAATTAAAAAAATAAGAAAATAAACTCATACTTCTATTAGCTGAACTAAAAATAAAAAGAAATGGTGAGAAATTATGAAAAAATTTTTAATCGGATTATTTTTGGTAGCAAGTTTAAGTGTTTTGGGTGCAAAAAGTCAGAAAAAAACTACAAGCACTTCAAATTATACGGCAAATATAAATAACCAGTATTTTGCAGTAGACGGAAGCCTTATGAATATGTATTCAAAAGAAAAAACTGAATTTAAAAATAAATACATGGCTTTAACTCAAAAAAGAGATAAGAAAAATTTGATTGCATTATTAAAAGAATATGTTAAAAAATATCCAAATGATGCTTACGCTTATGAGGAGATAGGAACTGATTATGACATATTAGGTAATCCAAAAGAGGCAGAAAAGTATTATTTAAAAGCAATTGAATTAGGAGATGACGACACAGGAGCGTACTCCCTTGCTTTATTATATAGTGATGAAGACTCTCTAAAATCATTAAATTTAACTGCTAAAGAGAAAAATGAAAAAAAGAATATAGTAGACAAATATGAAAAGCAACTATCGGATGCTGGTTTTACACATGACAAACTTAAAGAACTTAGAGAACACAAACAAATGGCATTAATTGGTAATGCATACTCAATATACCGATTAGCAATCCATTATTATGGTACTAAAAATTATAAGACAGCAGAGAAATATGCAAAGGACTTTTTAGAATTTGATAATAAAAATCCAGAAATTTTGAATATACTAAAAAATGTTTCAAAGTAGTTTTTTGAATGATAAATTAATTACTAAGCAAAATAAATAAAAAATTAAAAATATAGGAGGGAAATAAAGTGGCAATTACAACAGCACTTATTAAAGAATTAAGAGAAAGAACAGGAGCAGGAATGCTTGACTGTAAAAAAGCTTTACAAGAAAATGATGGAGATATTGAAAAAGCAATTGACTGGTTAAGAGAAAAAGGAATTGCTAAGGCAGCTAAAAAATCTGGAAGAGTTGCAGCGGAAGGATTGGTATTTGCAGCAATTTCTGAAGATAGAAAAAAAGGTGCTATCTTAGAATTCAACTCTGAAACTGACTTCGTTGCTAAAAATGATGAATTCAAATCTTTTGGAGAAAAATTGGTAGGATTGACTTTAAGCCATGACTTGACAAGCGAAGATGAATTAAAAGCATTTGAACTTGAAGGAAAAACTGTTGAAACTCATTTGACAGAATTAATCGCTAAAATTGGTGAAAATATGAATATTAGAAGATTAAAAGTTGTTTCAACTGACGGGTTTATCGAAACTTATATTCACTTAGGTGGAAAAATTGGTGTATTATTAAATGTTAATGGAGAAGCTACTCCTGAAAATATTGAAAAAGCAAAAGGTGTTGCAATGCACATTGCAGCAATGGATCCAAAATATTTAGATAAATCACAAGTTACAGCTGATGATTTGGAAAGAGAAAAAGAAATTGCAAGACATCAGTTAGAATCAGAAGGAAAACCAGCTAATATCATTGAAAAAATATTGGATGGAAAAATGAGAAAATTCTACGAAGAAAACTGCTTAGTACAACAAAAATATGTTAGAGATGACAGTGTTACTATCGAACAATTTATTGCCCCAAGTACAATAAATTCATTTGACAGATTTAAAGTTGGAGAAGGAATCGAAAAAGAAGAAGTAGATTTCGCTGCTGAAGTAGCTGCACAAATTTCTGGAAATTAATTATAAGGGGAATTATCCCCTTATTTTTTCGTAAATTTTTAAACGGAGGTTATTATAACCTATATAAAATTCATGGAGGCTCCTATAATGCTTAAATATAAAAGAATATTATTAAAACTAAGTGGAGAAGCACTTGCAGGGAACAAAGAATTTGGTTTTTCAAATGAAGTGCTTGAAAGTTTTGCAAAACAGATAAAGGATGTGCATGAAAAAGGTGTGCAAATTGCTATCGTTATTGGTGGTGGAAATATTTTTCGTGGAATAAGTGGGATGGAAAAAGGCTTTGACAGAGTGACTGGAGATACAATGGGAATGCTTGCAACAATCATGAATGGACTTGCACTGCAAAATGCAATTGAAAGCATAGGAGTACCAACAAGAGTTATGACAGCGCTTCAAATGCCGCAAGTAGCCGAGCTTTATATTAGACGTAAAGCAATAAGACATCTGGAAAAAGGAAGAGTTGTTATTTTTGCAGGTGGAACAAGCAATCCTTATTTTACGACAGATTCTTCGGGAGCATTGAGAGCTGTGGAAATTCAGGCAGATGTACTTGCCAAAGGGACAAAAGTTGATGGAATTTATGACAAAGATCCGATGAAGTTTGATGATGCTGTAAGATATGATACAGTAACTTTTGATGAAGCTATTTCAAAAAATCTTGGAGTAATGGATACGGCAGCACTTTCATTATGTAGGGAAAATCAAATGCCAATTGTGGTATTTAACGCCTTAGAAGAGGGGAACATCTTAAAAATGGCTCAAGGTGATAATATAGGAACAACTGTAAAAAAATAATTGATATAAAATAAAAAAACAAAATATTTTAATAAAAAATAAAAAGGTGGTAAGAATGTTAGATGCAATTTTAAAAGAAGCTGAAGAAAAAATGCAAAAATCTTTAGAAAACACAAAAGATAAATTTTCTCACGTAAGAGCAGGACGTGCAAGCGTTTCTATGCTTGATGGAGTAACAGTAGAAGCTTATGGTGCTCAAACTCCCCTTAATCAAGTTGGAACAGTTTCAGCTCCAGAAGCTAGATTATTAGTAATTGATCCTTGGGATAAATCATTAATTCCAGTAATTGAAAAAACTATTTTACAGGCAAATCTAGGATTTAATCCATCAAATGATGGTAAAGTTATTAGGCTTGTTGTGCCAGAACTTACAGAAGATCGTAGAAAAGAATATGTAAAAATGGTAAAAAAAGAAGCTGAAGAAGGAAAAGTTGCAATCAGAAACGTAAGAAAAGACGTAAATAATAAACTTAGAAAACTTGAAAAAGACAGCGAAATTACAGAAGATGAACTAAAATCAAGTGAAGAAAAAGTACAAAAATCAACAGATAAATATATCGCACAAGTTGATGATGCTTTGAGCAAAAAAGAAAAAGAATTATTAACAGTTTAATGTTTTGGATAAAATTTAGAAATGAAATAAAAATAGGGAATTATTCTAGTTTTGGTAGAATTAGAATAGTTCTCTTTTTACATTTTTTATGCTTTAATTAATACTGTTTTCCATTTAAATAGTAGAAATCAGAAAATTAATGGAATTAAAGATTTTTGACAAGACTGTACTGTTTACAATCGTTGTACTTATAAAATATTCTTTAATTAAAATTAATCATTAAGTATTCATATAAGGGATTTTTATTTGGGGTTTGAAAAACTGCTTGTTATTA
>NZ_CALHQO010000205.1:0-2901 GCF_938036635.1 uncultured Leptotrichia sp. | reverse complement strand
TTTTAATATTTATCTATCCCAGTTAAGTATAGCAAATTAAATGATTTCAGTCAACTTTTATAAACAAATATCTATTATTCAAATTATAGTCAAGGTATTTAAAAATCGAAGTAAAAATACATAAAAATTAGTAAATTGGCTAATCTATAACTTAATCTTAATCTCTTTTTCAATTAGAATTATTGTTATTTAAGATTTTTAGATAAGAAAAAGATTGAACTAGAATATAACCAACATTTCCAATTCAATCTATACTTTATTTTTTACTTTAGCTTATTTTAAAGCTTCGTATTTTTTAGATACTTCATCCCAGTTTATAACATTGAAAAATGCTGAAATATAATCTGGACGTCTGTTTTGATAATTTAGATAATATGCATGTTCCCATACATCTATTCCTAAGATTGGAGTTCCTTGTGAACATCCGCAAGGAGTTGCTCCTGGCATTAATGGATTGTCTTGATTTGCAGTTGAAGTTACTTTTAATTTTCCATCTTTATTTACAACAAGCCAAGCCCATCCTGATCCAAATCTAGTTGCTGCAGCCTGTGCAAATTTTTCTTTAAATGCTTCAAAACTTCCAAATGCTTCATTAATTTTTTCTGCTAATTCTCCAGTAGGTGCTCCACCTGCATTAGGTGCCATTATTTCAAAATAAAGATTATGGTTGTAATATCCACCTCCATTATTTCTAACAGCTCCTCTTATTTCTTCTGGTAGTACATCTAAATTTGCTAAGATTTCCTCAATTGGTTTTTCCAAAAATTGTGGTGCGTTATTTTTCAATGTATCATTTAAATTATTAGTATACGCTGCATGGTGCTTTCCATAATGTATTTCCATAGTTTTTGCATCAATATTTGGCTCTAATGCGTCAAAATTGTAAGTTAATTCTATTTGTTTAAACATTTTTATCACTCCTAATCTATTTTTATGATACATTTTAGCACATTATTTTTATAAAATCAATAAAAATTTATATTTTTTATGAATTTGTTATTATTACAATTATGAACTAGTTAATTATTTTTTTCACTATTTCATGTAAACTGAGAATTTATAATTTTTTTTCAAAATTATTTAATAAACTCAGTAATTTAAGGATTAAAACATAATAATTTACAAATTCAATTTAAAATAACTATTCTTTTATGATGTATCCTACACTTCTTACAGTCTTAATAATCTTCTGTTCGTGTCCTTTATCTATTTTTGATCTTAAAAAATTAACATACACATCTACAATATTACTTTCTGAAACAAAGTCTATATCCCATATTTTTTCAGAAATCATTGTTCTTGTAAGCACTCTATTTTTATTTCTAAGGAAATATTCTAGTAATAGAAACTCTTTATTTGTCAATTCTATTTCTTTTCCATCACGTTTAATTTCCCTATTTGCAGGATTTAACGTCAAGTCATAAGCTGTTAATATTCCCATTTCATCTTCAGTAAGACGTTTATTAAGGATTCTTACTATTGCTCTGAATTTTGCTGAAAGTTCTTCTAGTCTGAAATCATTATATATGTAGTCATCTATTCCTTTTAACAGGGCCTCTGTTTTTGCGTATCTGTCATCTTGTTCGATTGCCATTAGAATATAACTTTGTCTTTTATATCTTATTATTCTTTCTATTGCTAATGGAAAATCTTCAATTGAGCTAATATCTAAAAAAGAAATATCAAGAGATTCTGTCTTCAAGGCATCCAACATTTGTTCCTCATTTTCTGCCAATATGACATTAAAACTTAATTCTTTTAATAATTGTCCTACAACCATTCTGGTTTTTTCATTTTTATTAAATACTAATACTTTCATTTTTTATCGCATAATAAATATATTGAAATATGACAATATATTTAAAATACTTCTCCTTTCACATTTATTTTCTTACTTTTAATCTTCTTGTTCTAATTTTTCAATTACTTTAGTAATTATATCGTTCATTTTTCTTGACGCTAAAGAATCGTTTGAAATAAATGGTAACCCATTATCACTAGATTCCACAATATTTCCATCTAATGGTATTGAGCCTAGAAAGTCTGTTTTTTTCTCTTGGGCCATGTTTTCGGCTCCGCCTTTTTTAAAGATATTCACTTCCTTTTGACAGTCAGGGCAAATAAAACCACTCATATTTTCGATTACACCGAGCACATTCAAGTTAATCAATTTTGCAAAATTTATTGCTCTTGTAGAATCCAGCAAAGAAACTTTTTGTGGTGTTGTAACAATGATTGCTTTTGAATCTGTCCCTATATTTTGTGCAATCCCTAATGTTTCATCACCAGTTCCAGGCGGTAAATCAACTATTAAAAAATCGATTTCTCCCCATTTAATTCCTTCCAGCATTTCCATTATCGCTGTAATTTTTTGCGGACCTTTCCACACAACTGGAGAATTATCTGGTACAAAAAAACTTAATGACGATATATGTAAATTCTCCATTACTTCCAATGGTTCAGAAATTTTTGAAAGTTTTACTCCTTCTTTTCCGAACATAATAGGAATATTGGGTCCATGTAAATCAGCATCTAGAATACCAACTTTATATCCTCGTAATGATAATCCATAAGCCAAATTGACAGCAGTCGTTGTTTTTCCAACTCCGCCCTTTCCACTCATCACTACTATTTTATGCTTAATTTTGGACATATTGGAATCAATCCTTTGCTTTCGTTCAGCTAAAGCTGGATTAGTTTGCATTCATTCCTCCTATTCTAAAAATATTATAATTTTATTTAACTTCCCTACTTTAATTAAATCATAAACTTAGAAAAAATACAAGCAATTTTTTACATTTTTTTCAAAAAAAATTAATTTTTTTATTTTCTGTGGTATAATTTATTAAATAGATTATATTTAAAGGAGCATTTTATGAAAACAACCATAGATTTTATAAT
>NZ_CALHQO010000204.1:0-2901 GCF_938036635.1 uncultured Leptotrichia sp. | reverse complement strand
AGTTGCATGGTTGTATAATAGAAAAAATAACTTTAGTTTCATGAACTTTTTGTTTGTACTCTTTAAACAAAAAATAGTATAAAATAAATTTACATAGAAAGAAGGAAAAATCAATGTTTTTTGATATGCATGCAGATGTGTGGACAGATAATTTCTGGGAATATCAGAAGGGAAATAAGGATGTTATCAGAAATAAGTACAAGGAAAAATTCTTAAAAGGAGGTCTTTCTGGAGGAATTTTTGTTATTTATTTGAATGTGAATGAAGTGGAGAATGCTGAAGAATATTTTTTTGCAGTTTTGCGAGCAATGACTCAGGAATTGTATCACGCAAGAGATTTGATAAAGGTTATAAAAGAGCCATCTGATTTTAAAATTTTTGAAAATTGGGAAAATGTTAAGAAAGACGATAAAAAATTTGGAATTATGCTTGGGATAGAGGGGCTTCCAGGGATTGGAGATAAACTTGACTATATTTACTTATTAAATCAGCTTGGTGTGAGACATATTGGAATGACTTGGAATGAAACAAACGCTTTTGCAACAGGGCAGAGTGGAGATAAAAACAGGGGATTGACTTCACTTGGAATTGATGCTGTGGGAATAATCAATGAATTGGGAATTCTGCTTGATGTTTCACACGCCAATGATAAAACATTCTGGGATATTGCCAAACATTCCAAAAAACCTTTTTTTGCTTCACATTCTAATTCCAGAAGCCTTTGTCCGTCAATGAGAAATTTGACTGATGATCAAATTTTATGTATTGGTGAGCGAGGAGGAATGGTCGGAATGAACAGTTACCATAATTTTGTTAGTCAAAATGAAAATGAGAAAAATCTAGAAATGCTTTTAAATCATTTGGAGTATGTAGCTGAAAAAATTGGACTGGATAAAGTCGGATTTGGACTTGACTTTGCAGAATATTATACTCCAGAAGGAGAAGAGGCTGACGGACTTCTTGGTCTTCACGATGTTACAGAGTTAGGAAATGTGAAAAAAGCCTTGAAAAAAAGAGGATATTCCGAAAATGAGATTGAGATGGTAACTTATAAAAATTTTATTGACTTTTTTGGAAGAGTGAGAAATTTTAAATAAAAAATAATAGTAAAATTGAGAAAAGAAAGGAACTTAATAAATGAACAATAAAAGAAAACCAATTATAGGAATTACTACTTCGCTAGAATTAAATCCGAACAGACTAAATGATCACAAGACAATAGTTTCTGTGGATTACAGTAAAGCCGTTATAAATGCTGGAGGAATACCATTTATTTTGCCAATAACAGAAAATATGGAAGTTATAAGGGAACAAATTCAGCATTTAGATGGTCTTTTACTTTCTGGAGGAGGAGATCCTGATCCGATTTTATATGGAGAGGACTGTCTGCAGGAAGTTGGAAGCATTACACCAGAGCGGGATAAATTTGAACTTGAAATTTTGGATGAGTTTATAAAAACTGGAAAGCCTATTTTGGGGATTTGCCGTGGATTGCAAATTGCAAATATTTATTTTGGCGGAAGTTTGTATCAAGATGTAAAATATACAGGAACAACTATTAATCACATGCAAAAGTGGCTTCCTGACTTGCCTACACACGATATTAATATTGAAAAAGACAATATTTTATTTGAAATTTTTGGTGAAAAAACAAGAATTAATTCTTATCATCATCAAATGATAAAAGATTTGGGAAATAATTTGACTTCTATTGCAAAAGCAAATGATGGTATAATAGAAGCTTTTCAAAATAAAAATCATAGATTCTTTTATGCAGTACAATGGCATCCTGAAATGATGGCAGTTCGTGGCAATGAGAAAATGCAGAAGATTTTTGATAAATTTATTGAAAGTTGCAATGATTAATCTCTATAAAAAAACAAAAGCTGGCTAAATGTCAGCTTTTTCTCTTACAGTTAAATTCTATCACTTTTAAAAGCATGTGTTAAAAATGTGGATTTATTTCAGGATTTTCAATTTGAACTGTCACATGCTCTATTCCGTATTCATTTTTCAAAAGTTCTACCACATCATTTACAATCTCGTAATCATTTACACCATCGTACTCATCAAGTAAAATATGAAATGAGATGCTTATATTTTCTTCCGAAATATTCCATAAATGGAATTCATGAATATCCTTTATTTTATCAATTGTCAAAATTTTAGCATAAATTTCGTCAATGTCTAAATCACTGGGAACAGCTTCCATCAAAATAAAAAACGCCTCTTTTGCAATTTTTAATCCGCCAGTAAAAATAACAACGCTTATAATCACACTTATTATTATGTCAAAAATAACAAGGTTAGTTAATTTCAAAATAATCGCAGCAATTATAACTCCAACCGAATTTAACGTATCTCCTAAAAAATGCCATAATGCACTTTTTACATTAAGATTATTTTCTTTTTTCAAACTTTTCATAAGTACAAACATAAGTATTATATTAACCAAAAGTCCGATTACTGCAATTGTAAACATTGTAAAAAAATCAACATGTTCTGGATTGAAAAGCCGTTTTATAGCCTCAATAACTATTCCAACCGAAATTATCATAAGAGCCAGTCCATTTATGAATGCAGAAATTATCTCAATTCTCAAAAATCCATAAGTAAAATTCTTGTTTGGCTTTTTGGCTGAATAAAATACTGCTATAATGCTGAACAAAAGTGCAACAACATCCGAAAACATATGAAATGAATCTGAAATAAGTGCAAGTGAACCACTAAATATCCCGCCAAATAATTCAACTAAAGCAAAAAATAGTGTCAGCAAAATTGAAGTTATTAAAGTTTTCTTTGATTGTGACTGATATTTGTAATGCTTTATATGATGGTACTTAAAATCAATCTTTTCTTTATTCATCTTATCTTTCTCTCTTTCCACTAAAAATATTTAAT
>NZ_CALHQO010000203.1:0-2423 GCF_938036635.1 uncultured Leptotrichia sp. | reverse complement strand
CCGAGCGAGGACGCTCGAACTTGTGCGCCCGTTTTGCCGAGGCAGAACGATCCGGGGAAAAGAGGTGTGACAAAGATGTCTATAAGAAATTTTGCTACAAAACTTAAAATGAAACGTGAAGAGTTTTGGAAATACATTTCCATATCGCATAAAAAAGCCAAAAATAATAATGAGTTTGTAGACCATTTAATAGATATTCTATCAAAAAAAACAGATGAGGAAATTTTTGATTTTGAAATAATTACATTTGAATTAATGCGTGAAAGTTATAATGAAAAGTTGTGGTGTGCCTCGTATCTTGTAAACGGCGACACAGCGAGCTGGAGTTTTGATTTTTTTAGGCTATGGTTGATTTCGCAGGGAGAAAAAATATATCATTCAATTATAAAAAATCAGGATAATTTATCAAAATATATAAACATATCTTTTGAAGCAAAATTTATGACAAATTATTTTGAAAATGAAAATTTTGCTTTCATTTCAGTTTATGCCTTTACTAGAAAAAATGATTCGTATAATATTTTAAAAAAGGAAAATTGTAAAATCAATGATAAAACCATTTTCAGAGATGATTTTATTGACAGTTATAATAGAAAATTAAATGAATATAAAAGAAGAATAGGCTACATAAATAAAGAATATCCAAAAATAACCTTTCATTGGTGTACACAATTTCCTGACAGTATGAAAGAAGTTTGTCCAACTTTATTTAAAAAAATGTATTTTTAAAAAAATAAGGGAGTGTCTCAATTTATGGGACATTCCCTCTTCTCTAATGAGATTTAGTATTTTATATGTCTTTTCTTTATTTATTTTTGCAGGATTGCTCATTGCCGCAAAACCTTACCTTGCAATAAAGATTTATCCTAATAATTAAAATTATGGCAAGATTGCTACGCAATAACCTATGGCTAGTCTACGACATTTTTCTGCACTGCCAAAAAACTCGCTATGCTCAGACAGTTTTGCCAGCACAGAAAAATGCTCCGACAGATTAGCTTATGCTAGACTCTGTTTAAAAAATGAAAATTATATCTTAGATTACTTGAAAATATTATGTTTATATCCTTTATTGAAAAAGTTTGTAATAAATTCGTTATGTAAATGGAAAATAAAATTAATGTAAAATAATTAATTCCTTATTACTTTTATTTAATATTTCTCTACCATCTTTTTTAACTACAACGTCATCTTCAATTCTAACTCCGCCCCATCCGTCAAAATAAAGTCCTGGTTCAGAAGTTACAACCATGTTTTCTTTTAGTTCAATATGTGAAGCGCTTGATAAGTAAGGTAATTCGTGAATTTCAGCACCGATTCCGTGTCCCAGTCCATGTCCAAAATACTCGCCATAGCCTTTTTCAGTTAAAAAGTTTCTAACAGCTTTGTCAACATCATCTGACATTATTCCTTCTTTTATAGTATTGACACCCAATATTTGTGCTTCTAGAACAGTATTATAAATTTCTACGTGTCTATCAGAAATATTGTCCCCATAGTAAACAGTTCTTGTCATATCTGATACATATCCTTCATAATATGCCCCAAAATCCATTGTAATAAATTCTTCCTTTTGAATCTTTTTGTCAGAAGCTACTCCGTGTGGCATAGCTGAACGGTATCCGCTGGCAAAAATTGTAGTAAATGAACGGTCATCAGCACCTAATTTTCTTTGAATGTATTCCATATATGAAGAAACTTCCTTTTCAGAAACGCCTTCCTTTATAATTTTTAAAGCTTCTGAAAAAGCCACATCACTAATTTCCACAGCCTTTTTAATAAGTGCAATTTCTTCTTCTGATTTTACCATTCTTTCCATTACAAGTTTATTTCCAACTGGCACTAATTCTACTTTGAAAATGTCTTTTATCGTTTGATAAAGAGAAAATGACACATTCACATCCTCAAATCCCACATTTTTTAGCCCAAATTTCTTTATATATTCTCCAACTGTCTGAAGTGAACCACGTGAGACTTCCACAAATTCAAATCCCATTTCACTAACTTGTTTAGTCGCCTGTGTCTTGTATCTAAAATCCGAAAAGAAAAAATTTCCATTTTTTGTCGCAAGAGCAACTCCAGTTGTCCCAGTAAACCCAGTAAAATATCGAAGATTATACAAGTCTGTAATAAACAATCCATCAATATTTAATTCATTTAAAATTCTTGATAATTTTTCAGTTCTTTTTTCCATGTTTTTTCCTCTTTTTTATTAAAATTTTTTTACTTTTAAAGTGTAACATAAATTCAAAATTTTTTCTATTTATTTTTTCTTGAATGGGCTCATTCTCTATGGAAAATAAATAGAAAAAACTTTAAATGGTTAGATTGTATATACAAGTTTGATACCTTTAGTGATATGTGGGCTTTAACAAATAAAGAAAGACATCAAAATATTGATGATGCCTTTGTTATATGTGCTG
>NZ_CALHQO010000202.1:0-4454 GCF_938036635.1 uncultured Leptotrichia sp. | reverse complement strand
AATGATAATGATAATGATAATGATAATGATAATGATAAAAATAAAAACGAAAAAAATAGAAGAGAAAAAATAATAACAAATTTTTTCAAAAAAAGGAAATTAAAAAAACTATCTTTTACTCCATACATTAGAACTGAAATTGATATAAGAAATATTATGAAAGATGTGATTATATCATTATTTCCAGCTATTATTGCGTCAGGATTGGTTTATGGAATAAATGCACTCTTGCTAATTGCGACTTCTGTTTTATCAGCAGTTGTAACGGAAAAGTTATTTTCAAAAATATTTTTAGACGATACCAACTCTATACATGATTTATCTGCAATTATAACTGGTATTTTGTTGGCTATGACTTTAGCACCGTTAACTCCTTTACCTATAGTTGTTTTTGGAGCGGCAATGGCTGTAATCTTTGGAAAATTAATATATGGGGGAATTGGAAAAAATATTCTTAATCCAGCAGTAGTAGGTCGTGAATTTATGACTGTCTTTTTTTCTGTTTCAATGTCTTCAGGAGCAATTTGGTTTAGCCAAGAGTCTTTAATATTGCCTAAAATTAATTTTTTTGCAAACTTTTATAAAGCTCCATTTACAAGTTATTTAGATGAACTACTACTGACCTCTTCAGGTTCTTTAGGATCATACTCTGCTTTTGCCTTGATTCTAGGTGGATTGTACTTATTGCTCAAAAATCGGATTTCATGGCATATTCCTGTAAGCCTGTTTGCTACATTCTTTCTTATAACAACATTATTAAAAGAAGATACCTCTGTTTCAATCGGCGGATTATTATTAACAGGAATTTTTATGGCAACCGATATGCCGACAAGTCCATCTTTTGCAGGTGGAAAAATATATTACGGGATAATGCTTGGACTCGTGATAGTCTTATTATCATTACTTGGAATAAAAAATGAAACATTATCGTATGTTCTGATAATATTAAATCCTTTTACAAAATTTATAAATAAAGTTTTTCGTCCAGTTGTATTCGGTTATGATATAAAAGAAGAAATATTAAAGCAATCTGGAAAAATGATTTTACTTACTATCGGAATTTTCACTTTTGCAGTTATCTTTGTGAAATTCCATAAATTTGGAATCATTCCCTATTTAGTATATCTTTATATTTTGATACTTACAATAAAACTCATTACAACTAAAAAAAGAATAAACTATTAAAGGGGCTAAAAAGCCCCTTTTTACATAATTATTTTTTTATCAATGTTACACTAACTTCAGAATCTTCCAAAGCACTTCCATTAATAAAGTTTACTCCGTCAAAATGTAAAATATCTCCTGGTACTAAAACATGCTTTTCAGTTTCATTCAGGTACATTTCCATTTTTCCTTTTAGAACGGTAAAAACAATTTCTTCATCTTCATGATTGTGCTTAGCAATTTTTTCATCTTTTTTCAAAATTTTCTTTACCAATTTAAAATTTCCCTTGTTAAACAGCAACCCTGCTTCATTTTTTACATTTCCAAACATCTTTTTTCTCCTTAATATTTATTTTTATTTTGTTTTTTTAGCTTTATATAAATCTTCCAGTAATTCATCATTATTTTTATATTTTTTTATAAGTTCTATCAGATTTTTCATTCCTTCAACTTCTGACATTTCATTCAGCTCTCTTCTTAATTTCCAAATTTTTTCCAAATTTTCTCTTGGAATCAGAAGTTCTTCACGTCTTGTCCCACTTTTTAGTACATCAATTGCAGGAAATATTCTTAACTGTTCCAGCGTTCTGCTTAAAATGATTTCCATATTTCCTGTCCCTTTAAATTCCTCAAAAATTACTTCGTCCATTCTACTTCCAGTCTCAACAAGAGCTGTCGCAATAATTGTAAGGCTTCCACCATTTTTTATATTTCTTGCGGCACCTAAAAATCTTTTTGGATAATAAAGCGCATTGGGGTCGATTCCTCCTGAAATTAATTTTCCGCTTGATGGAATAGTGATGTTATATGAACGTGCAAGCCTTGTTAAACTATCCATAAGAATTAAAATATCTTTCCCACGTTCCACTTGCCTTTTTGCCATCTGAAGCACATTTTCTGTAACTTCCGTATGTACTCTTGGGTCTTCATCAAAAGTCGCTGAATATACTTCCGCATCTTTTACGTTTTCTTTAATATCCGTAACTTCTTCAGGACGTTCATCAATTAATAGTATCCACACATCAATTTCAGGATTGTATTTTATAATGTCATTTGCAAGAGTAGAAAGAAGTACTGTTTTACCAGCTTTTGGAGGTGCGACTATAAGCCCTCTCTGTCCTTTCCCAATTGGCGAAATTAAGTCAATAATTCTTGAAGAAATTTCCCCACCTCCTAAGTTTAGCTTTTCGTCTGGATAAGATGGCACTAAATCGTCAAAATACGGACGTTCTAGCGATTTTTCAGGCAAGTCTCCATTTACAAGCAATACTTTCAAAATCCCATAATTTTTCTCAGTTCCAATCGGAATTCTCAATTCTCCAAATACAATATCCTCATTTCTTAAGAAAAATCTTTTTATCTGTGAAATTGACACATAAACATCAGGCCCAATCGAAGTATTTCTCAAAAACCCATAATTTCCCTCACCTATTACATCCAATTTACCAAATCCATAAGTTTTTCCTCTTTCTTTCCCCTTTTCAATCAAAATTGCATTTATAAGTTCAAGTTTTGACATTCCAGAAAAACTTCCAATTTTATATTCCTTTGCCATTTTCTTTAATTTAGTTACATTTTGAGAAAGAATTTCTCGTATCATTTCTTCTTCGGAGTCTGAATTTTCAGAAACATCTTTCTTATCTAATTCTAGTTGTTCATCCAAATTTTTCTCCGATTCTATTTCATTATCTTTTTTTGCCATTTATTCCTCCACCAGCTCTCCATACAATGTCCATGTTTTCGCATTGTAAATTTTCGTATTTACAAATTGCCCTTTCAGGTCTTTTCTATCACTTTTAAATAAAACTATTTTATGTGTAGAACTTCTTCCAACCAGCATTTCAGGATTTTTTTTACTTGGTCCTTCAACTAGCACTTTTACAATTTTTCCTAAATATTTCTGACTTTCTTCTTTTGCTTTCATGTTCTGCAATCTCATAAGCTGTTGCAATCTCTCATTTTTTACCTGCTCATCAACCTGATTTTCCATTGTAGCCGCAGGAGTTCCTGTTCTCTTTGAATACATAAACATAAACGCATTCTCAAATCCAACTTCATTCACTACATCCATTGTATCTTGAAAGTCTTCATCTGTTTCCCCAGGAAATCCAACAATAATATCAGTAGTAAGTCCAATATCAGGTATTTTTTCTTTAATTTTCTTAGCAAGAGCTATAAACTCTTCCTTTGTGTATCCTCTATTCATTGAATCTAAAATTTTTGTAGAACCTGACTGTAATGGTAAGTGCAACATTCTAGCAATTTTAGGATTTCTTGCAATTGTATCAATTACTTCATCACTAAAATCCTTTGGATGTGGAGATACATATTTTATCCAGAAATCTCCTTCTACATTTGCACTTTGCTCCAGCAGTTTTGCAAAATTATCTTCTCCATTCGCAAAATCGCTTCCATACGAATTTACATTCTGTCCTAAAAATAATATTTCCCTGTATCCTTTTTTTGTATATTGCTCAACATCCCTAACAACTTCATTAAGAGGTACAGATCTCTCCATTCCACGCACATAAGGGACTATACAGAACGTACAGTAATTATTGCACCCATAAGTAATCGAGATAGAAGCCACAATATCATCTCCAAAGTCTGCATCTACTCTTGTTGGAAGTTCATCCTCATCATCTACCATAACAATATGTGTCTCTTCCCCAGATTCAATCCTTTCTAAAATATCAGGAATTCTTCCTATATTCTGATTTCCAAGAACCAAATCGACATAAGGCGTTTTTTTAATAAATTCATCTCTTACCTCTTGAGCAAGGCATCCTGTGACACCAATAATCATTTTTCCATCTTTTTCTTCCTTAATTCTTTTCAAATCTCCTAATTTTCCATATACTTTAACAGCTGCACCTTCTCTTACTGTACAAGTATTTAAAAATACCAAATCTGTATTTTCAATATCTTCAGTCATGCTATACCCCATTGTTTGAAGCATCTGCTTCATTTTTGCACTTTCATTTACATTCATTTGACAACCGTATGTTATTATAGTTGCTCTCTTTTCCACTTTTTTCCCTCCAAATTTTGTTCTTTTTTTAAAATTTTTGATTTTTACTGAATAGTTTCTGAATTGACTAAATTGATAATTTTTTCAACACTTAAATAGTTCTAACTATCCAAGTATAAACCATTATTTTTCAAGTTTATTTTCTCCTATTGTAATGGTATCATTTTTATTTTGGAATTTCAAGAATTTTTTATTCTTTTTTTTAATTATACTCGAACCCATTTAAAATTGAACTGATAGAAATTATATAATTTAGGGT
>NZ_CALHQO010000201.1:0-4455 GCF_938036635.1 uncultured Leptotrichia sp. | reverse complement strand
AACAGGATACTTACTGCTATTAATACATACTTTATAATGTTATTTTTTTTATCCATCACTCTTTCCCCTTTCCTAAACATTGTTTGTCCGCTTGAACTGGTTCATTTGAACTAAATTTATTAAAAATAAAAGTGTGAATGAAAATATTAGCATAACTAGAGCAATTACAGTCGCAGAAGGATAGTCGACATAATTTAATTTTTGCATAATTACATAGGAAACAACCTGTGTATGCTCTTTTAGGCTGTTTCCTGAAATGTAAATTACACTTCCATATTCTCCAAGCCCTCTTGAAAAGGCAAGTCCAAATCCTGTTAATAAGGCAGGTCTTATTTCAGGGAAAATTACTTTCCAAAAAGTCGTTTTTCCGTCTGCACCTAAGATATATGCCGCTTCCTCATACTGATTGTCCAGCTTTTCCAGAATTGGCTGAACTGCTCTTACCACGAAAGGAATTCCTACAAAAATTAAGGCAATTATTATCCCAACGTGAGTATATGAAATTTTTATCCCAATTTTTGCAAAATATTTTCCAACCATCCCAGTATCAGAATACATTTTTGAAAGTGTGATTCCTGCAACTGCAGTAGGCAAGGCAAAAGGCAATTCAAGCATTCCGTCTAAAAATCTTTTTCCAAAAAAGTCGTATTTTATAAGCACCCACGCTAAAATTACTCCGAAAACGCAGTTTACAGCGGCAGCGATAAATGAACAGAGGACGCTTGTAAAAAATGCATTCAAAACTGGCTTTTCTGTTACAAGTTTCCAAAATTCAAGAGGTGACAGCCTAAAGGAATAAACTAATATCGAGGCTAAAGGTATTAATATCAGAATTGACAGCATTGTCAATGATATTCCAAATGTAAGTCCAAATCCTGGAATTACAGGCTGCTCTTTTCTTTTTAATGCTAATATTTTCATTTTTTCACTCCTTTCATAACAATATCTCCAATTAAAAGATTTTTTGCCTATTCTCTTATATTAAATAAAAAGACTTTTGACAATGAACCTTTGCCGCACAAGTATTATTGCTATTTAATTTTGAAACAATTTATACTTCTAATTTTCATAAATTTTATCAAATAATGCACCTTCATTGAAAAATTTCTCGTAGGCTTTTTTCCAGCCGCCAAAATCATCTATTTTTGTTAGTTTCATCTTTAAGTCAAATTTATTTTCATATTTTTTCAGAATTTTCTGATTGTAAGGTCTGTAGCCACTTTCAGCGATTATTTCCTGCGCTTTTTCTGAATACAGATATTTCAAGTATTCTGTACTTATCTGATAAGTTCCGTTGCTTTTTGCAACTTTGTCAACTACCGCTACTGTAGGCTGTGCCAAAATACTCACACTCGGATAGACAATCTCATATTTTTCAGGATACTCCCTAACCGTAGCAATCGCCTCATTTTCCCACGCAATCAGTACATCTCCCTGATTATTTTCCACAAAAGTCGTAGTTGCTGCCCTTGCCCCCGAATCCATTACTGCCACATTGTCATAAATATTTTTCACAAAATTTTGAATCTTATGCTCATTATTTCCAAATTTTTCACGTCCGTATGACCACGCCGCCAAAAAATTCCAGCAAGCTCCACCGCTGCTTTTCGGATCAGGTGTTATCACTTTTATTCCTTTTTCTGTCAAACTGTTCCAGTCCTTAATATTTTTCGGATTTCCTTTTCTTACAAGAAAAACGATTGTAGAGGTATACGGAGAAGAGCTTCCGGGAAATTTGTTTACCCAGCCTTTTTCAAGCAAGTCTGCCTTCTCAAGAAGCGCAACATCATTTTCCAGTGCTAAAGTTACCACATCCGCATCAAGCCCTTCAATTACCGAACGTGCCTGTGAGCCTGAGCCTCCATGCGATTGGGAAATTTTCACATCCTGTCCATATTTTTGCCTGTAATATTCTATAAACAGCTTGTTATACTTTTCGTACAGTTCACGGGTAGGATCATAGGAAACATTTACAATTTCCAATTTTTTCCTACTTTTTCCAGATTTGCTGTTTTGCCGCATAATTCCGATAAAATAAAGAAAAATAACAATTATAGCAAATATTACTGGTATTTTCAGTTTCTTTAACATGTTCACATTCCCCTTTTTATGAAATCTGTCTATTCAATAATTTGATTAATATTAAATCATATAAAAATTATCCCCACTTACTACTTTTCTGTAAGTTTCAAATTTTGCCCATTTTTTGTGAATTTCCACTTTATTTACATTTTGATTGTAATCTAAAAGATAATTTTTCATATCTTCCCTAGTTTTAATCTGCAATCCAAATCCTGCTGTGTCTAATATTGGCAGTCCTGTAAAATGATAATCTTCCAATTTAACAATATCAAAAATTTTACAGTCTCGCACTAAAACTGCCGCCTCACTTTCAAGTGATATAATGTCAAAATATTGTGGATATTCAAAACTATCTCCTTTTTGAGGCACTTCGTCGCCAACATGGTATGTTTTTTCTTTTGTTCCTTCTTTAGACATTCTCGCATTTTCAAAATCGAAATATAGTTCTTCAAAAATGTATCCGTCAATTTTTATGTCATCCTTTTCAAAATAAGGTTTTTCTCCAATTGTATCAATATTTTCCACTACTCCTGCAGCGGCAGTCTGATGTGAAAGCCTGTCAATCAGTATCAATTCTCCCAAAGCCTTATTTTTTTTGAATAAATCAACAATGACTTTATCTGAAAATTCAATTTTGCAAAATGCAATTTCATTTTTTGCGATACTTTGTGTTTCAATTTTTTCTCCTGTATTCACATCAATTTTATATACAATTTCCTTTAATATTGCGGAAAGCTTCTTTGTTCCAAGTTTTGCCAAATATTCCTTTCCAACTGTCAATTTGTCATCATCCATCCACAATAATACAGCTTCAACCGATTTTGCAACTGGAAGATTTTTATTTTTTGTAATAACAGAACCACGGCTCACATCCACTTCCTTGTCCAGCTGAATTGTAACAGCCTGTCCAGAAAATGCCTCTTCTACATTTTTATCTCCATTCAAAATCGTTTTAACAACTGCAGTTTCATTACTTGGCAAAACAGTGATTTCTTCTCCAGTTCGTATAATTCCACTTTCAATTTGCCCCTGAAATCCTCTAAATTCGTGATTTGGACGGCATACACGCTGGATTGGGATATAAAAGTCTGAATTTTCGTTATTTTCTGTCACATCCACTATTTCCAGATATTCTATAATGCTCTCGCCCTTATACCAGTCCATATTTTCAGATTTTTTTGTAACATTATCGCCTTCCGTGGCACTCACGGGAATTATTTTTATATTTTCTAATTCCAGTTCCTTCGCTAATTCTTTCACTTCATTGACAATTTTATTAAATTTCTCTTCGCTGTATTTTGCTAAATCCATTTTATTTACTGCAAAGACAAAGTGCCGTATTCCAACCATCGAGCAAATTCTCGCATGTCTTCTTGTTTGTACAAGCACTCCTTTTGTAACGTCCAAAAGTAAAATCGCAACTTCCGCAAAAGAAGCTCCAACCGCCATATTTCGAGTATATTCCTCATGCCCTGGCGTATCAGCCACAATAAAGCTCCGTTTATTTGTCGTAAAATACCGATATGCCACATCAATTGTGATTCCTTGCTCCCTTTCAGCCATCAATCCGTCCAAAAGCAGCGAATAATCGATTGCTCCTCCACGTGAACCAACTTTACTGTCTAAAATTAACGCTTCTTCCTGATCCGCATAAAGGAGCTTAGAATTGTAAAGGATATTTCCAATTAATGTCGATTTTCCGTCATCCACACTCCCACAAGTTATAAATTTTAATAATCTTACCATTAAAAATACCCCTCTCTTTTTCTTTTTTCCATGCTTGCCGCTCCGCTGTCCTTGTCAATAACCCTGCTTGTTCTTTCAGATTCCACCGAACTTAGCGTTTCATCTATTATTTCCTCCAAAGTTACAGCATTTGACTCCACAGCCCCTGATAACGGATAATCTCCTAAAGTTCTAAAACGAACCATTCTAATTTCAGGATCTTCGCCTTCTTCCAGTCTCATTCTCTCATCATCAACCATTATCAAATTTCCATCCCTTTCCACAACAGGACGTTCTGCCGCCGAATAAAGTGAAACAATTGGTATATTCTCCCTTTGAATATACTCCCAAATATCCTTTTCCGTCCAGTTGGAAATTGGAAAAACCCTGATACTTTCACCTTTACTAATTTCTGTGTTGTAAAGTTTCCACATTTCTGGACGTTGATTTTTGGGATCCCATGCTTGTGCTGCATTTCTAAATGAGAAAATTCTTTCTTTAGCACGACTTTTTTCCTCATCTCTACGACCTCCACCAAATGCCGCAGTAAATCCATATTTATTAAGCGCCTGCTTCAATGCCTGCGTTTTCATAATATCTGTAAATGAAGCTCCATGATCAAACGGATTAATATTTTTTTCAACTCCT
>NZ_CALHQO010000200.1:0-1319 GCF_938036635.1 uncultured Leptotrichia sp. | reverse complement strand
CATAACATTGGGAATATTATCAACATTATGACAAATGATTTACAAGATTTTGAGCAGGTTATAACTCACAGCACATCAGAAATTATAAAGTTATCCATACTGACAATTTATCTTCTGTTAATTATATTTGCAATTTCTCCCCTACTTGCCATATTGCAACTAATAATCTCCCTGACTGGATTAGTATTTGTCATTCTGGGAACGAAAAAAGGTGCAAAAATAGCATTGAAAAAGAAGCATACTATGGATAATGTTGTTTCACGGATGGTGGAATATATCGCTGGAATGGAACTTTTTAAAGCATATAATCTGACTGGGGAACGATTTAAGAGATTAAAGGACAGCTTTAATGATTTGAAAAGGGAAAGTATAAATACTGAAATTGCTCTTGCCCCTTATGTTATGATTTTTCAGCTTATTACGGATATTTCCTTTGCCTTGCTTCTGATTGTATCTACACAGCTTTTTATGGCTTCTTCCATTAATAAAGTTGAATTTTTTTCATACATAATTATTGGACTTTCACTTTCAAATGTGCTAAAAGCCTTTTCTACACAATATACTTTTATCCAATACTTGAAACTTGCCACAGATAAGCTGATAAATGTGCATAATGAAAAGGAAATTTCCTATGAACTTGAAAAAGTTACTTTACCAAATTACAATATAAAATTCCAGAATGTAAGTTTTTCTTATGAAAAAGATACTCCTGTTCTAAAAAATATCACTTTTGAAGCAAAACAGGGGACAAAAACTGCCCTAGTCGGTTCGTCAGGTTCTGGGAAAACAACTGTTACCAGCCTTATTGCAAGATTCTGGGACTGCCAGTCTGGCGAAATTACCATTGGTGGAATAAATATCCAAAAAATATATCCTGAAGAACTGCTTACAAATATAAGTATGATTCTTCAAGATGTCTACTTGGTAAATGACACTTTTGAAAATAATATAAGACTTGGAAAACCAAAGGCTACAAGGGAAGAGGTAATAAATGCGGCTAAAAATGCCAATTGTCATGATTTTATAATGGAAAGCGAAAATGGATACGACACTATAATTGGAGAAGGGGGCTCTACTTTATCTGGCGGGGAAAAACAGAGAATTTCAATAGCTCGTGCCATTTTAAAAAATGCTCCAATTATCGTGCTGGATGAAGTTACTTCCTACTCCGACATTGAAAACGAAGCCAAAATTCAGGAGGCTTTGCGTACTTTGTTAAAAGGGAAAACTGCCATTATCATTGCTCACAGGCTTTACACAATAAAAAATGCCGATAATATCGTTGTAATGAATAAAGGACGTATTACCGAGCAAGGTAC
>NZ_CALHQO010000199.1:0-4677 GCF_938036635.1 uncultured Leptotrichia sp. | reverse complement strand
CAGAGATATTTTTAATAATTACTTAAATTTGTTGCATTTGATTATACAATACACCCAAACATTTGTTACAAAAATAATCATTTACCATTATTGATAAAACTTTGAAAATATAGTATAATTATGAGATTAGAGATGTTAGTAAATACATTCAGACTTTTATTAAATACATATCTAGGATTTGAATTAAAATAGTTTACTATATCGCAAATCAGACACGTTAATGACAATTGAACAAATTTTAAAACAAATAGTATCATTTAAAATTTAGGGAGGTAGTATTTATGTACGCATTGGATAAACAGCTTGTTTTGGAAGATGGTAGTGTGTATAAAGGGTATGGATTTGGAGCAGATGTGGAAATGGCTGGGGAAGTTGTTTTTAATACTGCGATGACTGGGTACCAGGAAACTATTTCAGATCCATCGTATAATGGGCAGATTATTACATTTACTTATCCGTTAATTGGAAATTATGGAATAAATAGGGATGATTATGAAACTATTAATCCAAGTATCAAAGGAATTGTAACTCGTGAAATATGTAGAAAACCTTCTAATTTTAGAAATGAATTTACATTGGATGAAGTTTTGAAAGACTTAAATATTCCAGGAATTTCTGGAATTGATACACGTAGTCTGACAAAGAAAATAAGAGAGCATGGAACGATTAAGGGAATTATCGTTAGTGCAGACAAAGATCCGCAAGAAATTGCAAAAAATTTAAAAATCAATTCGTTGCCAACCAATCAAATCGAACAGGTATCGACAAAAAAAGCATTTCTTTCATCTGGAAGAGGGATGAGAGTTGTTCTTCTTGACTTAGGAATGAAATCAGGAATTATGAGGGAACTTAACTCAAGAGACTGTGATATTGTCGTAATGCCACATAATGCAACTTCTAAAGAAATTTTAAGACAAAAACCAGACGGAATAATGTTAAGCAATGGACCGGGAGATCCGATAGATGTTCCAGAAACAATTGCTACAATTAGGGAATTAATAGACAAAGTGCCAATTTTTGGAATTTGTATGGGACATCAGCTGATTTCACTTGCCTGTGGAGCAAAGACATATAAATTGCTATTCGGACATCGTGGGGCAAATCAGCCAGTATTAAACCTACAAACTGGAAAAGTTGATATTACAGCACAAAATCATGGATATGCTGTTGATATTGACTCGTTGAAAGGGACAGACCTGGAACTGACACATATCGCAGTAAATGATAGAACCTGTGAAGGTGTAAGACATAAAAAATATCCAGTATTTTCGGTACAGTATCATCCAGAGGCTTCTCCAGGACCACATGATCCGAATTATTTATTTGATATGTTTATTGAAAATATGAAAAAGAATCGGAAATAATAATTTTAGAACTATTGATTGAAAACAAATTTTTTAGTTTATTTTAGGTAAATTTGTTACATAAAATTAAAAATTATAAAATATTGAAATAAAAGTGTTGATAAAAATTAATAGCAAGGAGATGTAGGGAAATGCCTAAACGAAAAGATATAGAAACAATTTTAGTGATTGGATCTGGACCGATTATTATTGGACAGGCTGCTGAATTTGATTATGCGGGGACACAGGCGTGTTTGTCATTGCGTGAAGAAGGATACAAGGTTATTCTTGTAAATTCTAATCCTGCAACTATTATGACAGATAAGGAAATTGCGGATAAAGTATATATTGAGCCATTAACTGTTGAATTTGTGTCAAAAATTATAAGAAAAGAACGTCCAGATGCCTTGCTTCCTACTCTTGGAGGGCAGGTTGGGCTAAATCTGGCTGTGGAACTGCACAAAGCGGGAGTGCTGGAAGAATGTGGAGTAGAGCTGCTAGGAACGAAGCTTGACTCTATTAAGCAGGCGGAAGACAGGGAATTGTTCAGAGATTTGATGAATGAACTGGGAGAGCCTGTGCCTGAATCGGATATTATTCATAATTTGGAAGAGGCACGTAGATTTGTGGAAAAAATTGGATACCCTGTGATTGTGCGACCTGCCTTTACAATGGGAGGAACTGGTGGAGGAATCTGCCATAATGATGAAGAATTGGAAGACATTGTTACAAATGGACTTAGATATTCGCCAGTAACTCAATGTTTATTAGAAAAATCAATTTCAGGATACAAGGAAATCGAGTATGAAGTAATGCGTGACAGCAATGATACAGCGATTGTTGTCTGCAATATGGAAAATATTGACCCAGTTGGGATTCACACGGGAGATTCGATTGTAGTTGCACCGTCACAAACATTGACAGACAGGGAATACCACATGTTGAGAGATGTTTCGCTGAAAATAATAAGAGCATTGAAAATAGAAGGTGGATGTAACGTTCAGCTGGCATTAGATCCGTATTCGTTCAATTATTATATTATTGAGGTAAATCCGAGGGTATCACGTTCATCGGCACTTGCTTCAAAGGCAACAGGTTATCCAATTGCAAAAATTGCTGCAAAAATTGCAGTTGGATTAACACTTGATGAAATTATAAATCCTGTTACTAAAAATTCGTATGCGTGCTTTGAGCCGTCACTTGACTATGTTGTAAGTAAAATACCGAGATTTCCATTTGACAAATTTGAAAAGGCAGATAGGCATTTAGGTACACAAATGAAGGCAACAGGGGAAGTAATGGCAATTGGAAGAACTTATGAGGAAAGTTTGTTAAAAGCTATTCGTTCGCTTGAGTACGGAGTACATCACTTGGGGCTTCCAAATGGGGATGAATTTAGCTTGGAATACATTTTGAGAAGAATTCAGAAAGCTGGAGATGAAAGATTATTTTTCATTGGAGAAGCGTTAAGACGAGGAGTTACTCCGCAGGAAATACATGATATGACAAAAATTGATATGTTTTTCCTTGATAAAATGAAAAATATTATTGATATTGAAGTTGAATTGAAGGCGAATGTAAATAATCCAGATGTACTGCTGTTTGCCAAAAGATATGGATTTTCAGATAAAGTTATTGCACACCGTTGGAATACGACAGAAGATGAAGTTTACAAACTTCGTGAAAAATGCAATATTAAACCTGTATTTAAAATGGTTGATACCTGTGCGGCTGAATTTAAGTCAGAAACGCCTTATTTTTACTCGACTTATGAGCAGGAAAATGAAAGTGTTGTGGGGGATAAGAAAAAAATTATTGTACTTGGCTCAGGACCTATTAGAATTGGGCAAGGTGTTGAATTTGACTATGCTACAGTTCATGCTGTGAAGGCAATAAAAGAGTCTGGTTATGAGGCAATTATTGTAAATAACAATCCTGAAACTGTTTCAACGGACTTTTCAATATCGGATAAGCTTTATTTTGAGCCACTTACAGAAGAGGATGTTATGGCGATAATCGAGCTTGAACAGCCAGAAGGCGTTGTTGTTCAGTTTGGTGGTCAGACGGCAATTAACTTGGCTGAAAAATTGGCAAGACATGGTGTCAAAATATTGGGAACAGCACTTGAAGAAATTGATAATGCGGAAAACCGTGATAAATTTGAGGCATTGCTACATAAATTGAACATTCCCCAGCCACTTGGAAAAACTGCGTTTGATACGGAAACTGCTGTAAAAAATGCGGCTGAAATTGGGTACCCTGTTCTAGTGCGTCCATCTTATGTATTAGGTGGGAGAGCAATGGAAATCGTATATCGTGAAGAGGAACTGCGTCAATATATGGAAAATGCTGTAAAAGTATCTCCTGATCATCCTGTGCTTACTGACAGATATTTAGTTGGAAAGGAAATCGAGGTGGATGCAATTTGCGATGGGGAAACAGTTGTAATACCAGGGATTATGGAGCATATCGAAAGAGCGGGAGTCCATTCTGGAGATTCTATTGCGGTTTACCCTCCACAAAGTATTACAGATTCACAAAAGCGTACATTAATTGACTATACAACAAGACTTGCAAAGGGATTAAACATTATAGGGCTTTTGAATATTCAGTATGTAATTAGCGATGGAGAAGTTTATGTATTGGAAGTAAATCCTAGAAGTTCAAGGACAGTTCCATTTTTAAGCAAGATTACAGGTGTTCCTATGGCAAATCTTGCTATGAAGGGAATTCTTGGAGAAACGTTGAAAAGTAAAGGATATCAAACTGGATTAATTGAAGAAAGTAAACATGTGTATACAAAAGTTCCTGTGTTCAGTTTCCAGAAATTAAAAGATGTGGACACAACACTAGGGCCTGAAATGAAGTCAACAGGAGAAGTTATGGGAAGTGATGAAAACCTTGAAAAATCACTTTACAAAGGGCTAATTTCATCTGGAATTAAAGTCAAGGATCAAGGAAGCGTATTGTTTACAATTAGTGGAACTGCAAAAGAGGAAGCTTATGGACTGGCTAAGAGATTTTCTGACTTGGGTTATCATATAATGGCTACAAAAGGTACAGCTAAATATTTTGAGGAAAAAGGGCTTCGTGTTGAAACTGTCGGAAAAATTGAAGAAGAAGGAAAATATGAACACGATGTGCTAGGGCTGATTTATAAAGGACTTGTTGATATGGTAATAAATACAGCTGGTAAGAAAAAGACTGCAAGAAACGATGGATTTAAAATCAGACGTGCTGCAAGCGAGCAGGAAATAGCATGTCTTACTTCGCTTGATACAACAGATGCTTTGCTAAAAGTTCTGGAATCCATTTCATTTAATGTAAGTTCGAT
>NZ_CALHQO010000198.1:0-7046 GCF_938036635.1 uncultured Leptotrichia sp. | reverse complement strand
CCCGAAGTCACCCCTGATGCCGACAAGAAGGTGTAGAAGCCAGAAGAGGTGGATACCGAAGCCACTAAGGCTGGGAAGGTTGAGGAGGAAGATACAAATTGGGGCCCAGATGAAATTTCGCGTTTACGAGAGGATTGGGGAGTTCCAGAAACTGACACACTTGCTGTTGCAAAAACAGATATAGAAGGTCTAGAAGACATAGTATTTAAAGGAGGCTCTCCAAGAGTTAGAAAAGAAGCTGGTCTAGATGATTTAGATGTGTTAAAACCAGGAGGGTTATTCATTTGGGTGGTTTTGTATCCAGAAAAACAGTGCCCGCACCACCGAGAACACTCTCCGGTACGAGGTGAGGGGTCTGCGGAAGATACTAGAGAGTACCCGCCAACACTTGAAGTGTGCGATCACGCGTTCGATGACGACCCGGTGGTGATTGATGTGCCGGTTCAGGTGTTTCTCGTCGTCGGTGAGTTCTCCGCCGGGTAGTTTCTTCACCGGGGTGATCAGGTCTAGTCCTTGGTAGCCCTTATCGGCCAGAGTATCGTGCGGGTCTAAGAATCTGTCCAATCCGTACCACCGGTACGCAAACGTGTCGTGGTGTGCCCCGGGTACGGGGTCGGTGATCACCAAGGGTACACCATCTAGAGTGCAGATAATCTGGTGGTTGAATCCAGCACAGTGGTGTTTACCGCTGTATAGGCGCATTCCTGGACCATGCCAGTTGTAGGTGGGCACGAGGGTGCCGTCGACGATCACGGTCCCAGAACTCTGCAGCAGGGTTTCAGGTATGGGCGGTACTGCTGGGGCTAAGACGTGTAGCAGTGCTGTTTCGATCTTGTTCAGGATGCGGCTGATCGTTGGTTGAGAAACTCCGAAGTCTTCGGCTAAGAACTCTTCGGTCTGGTTCTGGCGTAGATACAGCAGGGTGGCTTTCAGCCCCTGGGTGAGGGTGAGTTTATGAGGTTTAGTGTTCGGAGTATTCTAGGTGAGGGTGTTGGTCAGGAGTGCTAGGAGGGTCGTGAATTGTGCTGGTCTCAGGCCGGTGGTACGGTGAGAAGGCAACGGTTCCTACCTGTGCGTGTATGGTTGGTGGTTGGTTTTGGTATTTCACCATCATACGTGGACAGGAGGTGAGGGGTCGTTGTTTTTCTGTGTGGTGAAGAGTGGTTAGGCGGTTGGGGTGTCACGCCCCTAATGAATAACCCTCTTTGTCCAAAAACTTTTGAGCTTGAAAATAATGCTCCGAAGTTGACCAGATTAGTCCATTTATCTCAAAAGGGTAGGGAGCGAAATTCGACAGATAGCCATAAGCATCATTTACCCGATAAAATTTAATTTCAGCCATTTTCTTCTCCATCTAAACCAAAATCAGCCAATATTTTGCCTTTTTCAGTCAAGATTTTCTGAACAAAAGGTTCATCCACCTCTAAAAGCAACTTAAGAGCGTCATGAATGCGCCAATAGTTCCTCTCTTTATCGTCAATAATAGCTGTCAAAAAATCCTCTAAAACTAGGATATATTCTGTATAAACTTCTTTATGAATATCTAAATCTTTTTTATTAAAAAACCAATTTGCGCAATACTATAAGATGAATGTACTGCTTGCTTAATGATTGAAATAATCGTAGGATATATCCTTTTACGAGCTTCTTGTTCTTTATGTAAATCAGTTTGACTCGCCCAATAGCCAATTAACGCATCTAAAATATGTTTGTTGGTGTCATCATAAGGATGTAGATGATGAGGGATAAATCCCTTCGTTTCTCCTTTCTCAAACAAGTCTATCAAAGTATTCAGACCGTCTTCCACCCCCCAATTTGTCAATAGCAATGCAGCATCAAAACGCACTGCCAAATCATCTGAATGGAGTAAATCTCGTAATTTATCAACTCTTTCTTTAGGAACATCTTCTAAATCCAGCTCCTGCGGAATATCCGTATAATCAACATTCTCTGGAATGTCGTAAAGTAAATGATGAATTTCTTGTTCGTTCATTAGTTTATCCTTCTATTCGATAAAATGAAAATACTCTGGTGGAATGGCACCCTTGATTAAGACTTCCCCGTCTCTCTGGGCATTCGCTACATCCCCCCTTAGCTCTTTCAATTTTTTCTTTTAATTCTGCCTGTTCTTTTTGAGCGTTTCCTAAAAAGTATAGTTCAAAATGATTTCTTGTTTCAAAAATTCTCTGAATTTTGTATTTTTCAGCAAATAATTTTAATTTAATGCTTAAAATAAATTTTTTCATCTGTTCTGGAATTTTTCCAAACCTATCTCTAATTTCATCAAGTAAATCAGTTAATTCGCTATCTGTTTCCAGCATTGCAAAACGTTTATAGATATTTAGCCTTTCATCTTTTTCAATATATGTTTCAGGAATGAAGCCTCTTTCATCCAGAATAATTTCCACATTTTCTATTTTTTCGACAAACTCGCCCTTTTGCCTACGAATTTCCTCATTTAGCATTTTTATATATAAATCATATCCAAAAGTTTCAATCGTTCCGTGCTGCTTATCTCCCAAAATTTCCCCAGCACCACGTATTTTCAAGTCTTCCATCGAAATTTGAAAACCTCCTGATTTTATTCCTTCCACTTTTAGCATGCTTTCTTCCTTTTGACGTCCCTGCTTTGTAATATTTCTCGTTTTTAATAAATAACAGTATCCTTGCCTGTTGCTACGCCCTACACGCCCCTTCAGCTGATACACCTGCGATAAGCCTAGACCAGTAAAGTTTTCAATCAAAATAGTGTTAGCATTTCCCACATCAATTCCATTTTCAATAATTGTTGAAGCAATCAGAATGTCAAACTGCCCGTTTTCAAAACGCAACAACTTATCCTTAATTTCCTTTGGCGGAAGCTGTCCATTTATAAATTCTATTTTTACAAAGTCTGGAAGCATTTCCTTCAGTTCCTTCAATTTTTCCTTCATATTTTTTACATCATTATAAATATAGAAAACTTGCCCATCACGTGACAGTTCACGCAGTATCGCCATTTTTATTGTTTCCTCATCCCAATCCAGAATTTCTGTTATAATAGGAAGCCTGTTTGTTGGCGGAGTGTCAATTATGGAAATCTCTCGAATTCCAAGCATTGCAAGATTTAATGTACGTGGAATCGGAGTCGCAGTTAATGTCAGCACATCCAGTTTTTCCCTTTGTGATTTTAACTTTTCTTTAGCCTTAACTCCAAATTTCTGCTCCTCATCAATAATTAAAAGTCCTAAGTTCTTAAACTGCACATCATCACTTAGAAGCCTGTGAGTTCCAATAACTAAGTCAATAATTCCATTTTTTAGATTTTTCAAAATATCTTTTGATTTACTTTTTGTAAGCCGTGATAAATTCTCAATTGTAATCGGATAATTTTCAAATCTTCTTTTAAATCTTTCAAAATGCTGTTCTGCAAGCACTGTAGTCGGAGCTACCATAACAACCTGCTTTCCATTATCAATCGCTTTAAATGCCGCTCTCATCGCAACTTCCGTTTTCCCATATCCAACGTCTCCACAGACAATCCTGTCCATTATTTGCGGACTTTCCATATCTCTTTTCACATCATTTATAGCATTTTTCTGATCTTCTGTTTCCTCAAATGGAAAATTTGCCTCAAATTCCTCCTGCCATACAGTATCCTTCTGATACACAAAACCATTCTGACTTTGCCTTCTTGCCTGTATTTTGATAAGTTCTGCCGCAAATTTCTGAATATCTTCTTCGAGTTTTTTTCTTTTTCGCTTAAATCCACGTGTTCCCAGCCTGAACAACTGCGGTTCTGTATCATTGGACACATATTTTTCAAGTCTGTCCAGCTTTTCCACAGGAATATACAAAATATCCTCGTCAGCATACTTGATTTTCAAATAATCCCGCTCTTCCATTGTCTGAATTCCCTTATAAATTCCAACACCGTATTGAACGTGGATTACATAGTCGCCTTCGATTATCTGATTGACTTTTTTATATTTTATAGCTTTTACTGTTTTTTTCTTTCGCTCATAAATATATCCGTCAAGCTCCCTGTCTGTAAGCACAATAAAATTATTTTTTCTATTTTTATTATCTGGATTTTCTGAAATATCACTAAAGATAAATCCTTCAAACAGCTCATATTTTTCAATTTCCAGATTGTTTTCCTTTTCAGTCAGAATTTGCCCATATTCAGCCATTTTCTTCTCATAGTTATTCGTAAAAATATAAACATCTTCAATTTTTGACAATTTTTCAAGCCTATTTTTATCCCTAAAAGTCTCTATCTGCTCCTGCGAGAAATTTTTAGTTTGCACAAAAATACTTTTTTTCTTCAGATTTTCATACCTTTTTCGATAAGTTTCCTCACGGCTTCTGTCAAGCAAAATAAACTCTTCCATTTTATAGTCCAGCAATTCTTCATTTTCAATAACAATCGTTACGTCTTCCGCCCTTAATTCGTCAATAAGTTCAATCAATTCATAATTATTTCCAGAAAGCAAATTTCCAAAAACTTTTATTTCTTCCATTTTTTCCACAGAAATCTGGCTATCAATGTCAAAAATTCTTATACTTTCCAGTTCATCCCCAAAAAATTCCAGTCTAACAGGATTTTCCAAATCTGGCGGAAAAATATCAAGAATATCCCCACGTCTGCTGTACTGACCCTTTTTCTCAATCAAATATGAATTTTCATACCCATTTTCCACAAGAAATTCCACAATTTTTGAAAAACTGTATTCTTTCCCAGTTTCAAAAGAAAAAAAATTAACTTTTTCAAAAAATATATCCAAAGTAATCTGTAAATTTACAAATAAAATAAATTTTTCCTGATTTTTTAAAATATCCAGCAATCTTATATTTATTCCAGTAATATCTTCCTTATTTTGTGAGATGTTTTCAAAAATATCAATTATTTTTTTATCTTCTAGCTTATTTATATTCTCTTTACTATTTTTTTTGCCAGTTTTAGATTTTTTCATTAAAATATTTTTTTGTTTTTCTGACATTTCATAGTAATTTTCCAGCATTGCATGATAATTTTCCAAATTTCTGTTGGATGTGGAAATATAAATTATCTTTTTCTTTTCCGAACATAATAAAAACCACGGAATTGCACCGCGGTAAATATTATTTTCAGATTGTAAAATATCTATTTTTTTATCTTAAAAACTTAAGTTAAAGTTCATAAAAAGCCTTCCCTATTTTTATCTGTTGTTATATAATCGCCATATTCCGTATACAACATAAATATAAACAATATATGGAATAAATCCATAAGTATGCAGGTAAGATGTTGCAAATACAATTAAAACTACAATAATTGCAAAACCAATCCCTTGTATTATTTCAGCAAAAGAAACTGATTCCTCACCAAATACATTTGGCTTGAAAATTGTATTTATAGGTTTTGTGAAAGGGTTCAAAATTAACACTGAATAAATAATTGCTTCAGTATGAATTCCTAAAAACCAGAATATTACTGTGGAAAGTCCAGCTAAAAATCCAAAGAATATTTTTCCAAACCCATGTTGAGGAGTAGTGAAAGTATCTGTCAAAACAAAAATTCCCATAAATATTACTTCTCCAAGTGAAGTTGTTACATCTACATTATGACTAGAAGATACATAGTATCCAATGAAAATTGTAATGAAAAATGCTACTGACACATGCCAAGTTATTTTTGTTCTAAACATTAAATATATAGCTCCTAAAACCATTGCAATTATTGAAAATTCACCAATTATACCTTTATTTATTAAAATCAAAGATGCCAACCCTGATATCTTTTCATTGGATATATTCAAAATTTCTGAATTAGTCCATGCTGTAGAATTAGGTGCAAGAACTGCTGGGAAAAATGTTAACACAAATAATTTCCCCAAAATCACAGGATTAAAAATTTTCTTATCCATTCCTTTGTATATAACTTTTCCAAACAGTGTGGCCATTCCACCAGCAAATGCTGCTACGTAAAATGGTGTAAATGGAGCAAGCACAAATCCTGTTAAAGCCCCTATTACAACTCCCGAAAAATCTTTTAAAGCATCTCTGTTCTTCTGTATTAAGAATGAAAATATTATTTCTATCAGTTCTGAAGCAATAATTGCTGATAATATCACTAAAACCGGTGTTATTTCATAAACAAAAAATGCTACAAGCAACATGGGAATTAGAGATACTAAAATATCTATATTAGTTTTTGTTAAATTTTCCTGTAATTCTTTTCTCCTACTTCTAAACATATTAAATTTCACTACCTTTCTTTTATATTTTGATATTTCCATGTTTTGATAAATATAATTTTCTATAATTAGTTACTAAAATCAAAAATTTATTTAACTTGCGTTAACTATGTTTTCAAAAAATTTGAACACCGCTATTCTGAAGAGCTTGAATCTCCTCCACCTGACGAAGATGAACCTGAACTGCTACTTCCGCTACCACCAGAACTGCTGCTTCCAGATGATTTTGGAGCAGAATCTTGAGATTTAACTTTTGATGTAGTTTCTTTTGGTGCTGCTGCTGAACTATCTTTTAAACGGCTATGTCTTGGCGCTTTAGATAATCCGTTTCTATTATTTCTTCTATTTTTTCTATTTTCTTTTTTACCATTAACTTTGTTTCCTTCATTAAGAGCAAATTCTGGATTAACTGCACCTTCTGTTAATGCCGCAGGTTGTTGCGAAGGCGTATTTACAGCTGGTTGCTGTGTTTGAGACTGAGGCTGTGCCTGAACATTTGCTGCTACAGGCTGCTGTTGTATCTCTTTTTTCTGTTCAGGTTTTTTTTCTTCTTTTTTAGCTTCTACTTTTTCTGTTTTTACTTCCTTAACTTCTTTTATTTTATCTCCTACTTTTTTAGTTTCATCTTCTAATTGTTTTACTAAATTTTTAATTTCATCACTATAATTTTTTAATTCATGGTTTATTTTTATAAAATCCTCCTCTGGGCTACGCCCATCCAGTCCTGAAATATCCACAATATGAATAATCAGCTTACATCTTTCAATATGCTTTAAAAATCTATCTCCAAGTCCCACTCCTTCATGAGCACCTTCAATAAGTCCTGGC
>NZ_CALHQO010000197.1:0-7054 GCF_938036635.1 uncultured Leptotrichia sp. | reverse complement strand
AAAATTATAAAAAAATGTGTAGGCAAATTTCGGGAAAGGGAAAAGAAAGTTAGGGTTACAATTGATGTAGATCCTGTAAATATGATGTAATTTTTGTTTTTAAAAATATTTAATATACTTAAGAAGTGGAATTTTAGGATTTTGCTTCTTTTTTTGTGTATATACAAAAATAATTCTTTACAAATAAAATTTTTTATAGTATAATATTTTCACATACAAATATAAGGGGTAAAAAATAGAATATACAATAACATTCTTAGAAAGGAAAGATAAAAATGGACTTTAATTTTATAATAGAAAATATTCCTAAATATTTAGAAGCAATGAAATTGACTGTGATTATAGGAATTTTTGGAATTGTATTTTCAATATTGATTGGAATAGTTTGTGCATTGGTGCTTTATTATAGAGTTCCAGCGATTAGACAGATTGTGGAAATTTATATTGAACTTTCAAGAAATACGCCACTTGTAATACAGCTTTTCTTTCTGTATTTTGGACTTCCAAAAATTGGAATTACGTTTAATTCGCATATTTGTGCTGTGATTGGATTATCTTTTCTTGGCGGGAGTTACATGTGTGAGGCATTTCGGAGCGGATTGGAGTCGGTTACGAAAGGCCAGAGGGAATCTGGGTTAAGCATTGGACTTACAGAATCACAGCTTATAACTAACGTGATACTGCCACAGGCATTTACGGTTTCGTTTCCGGCAATAGCGGCAAATATAATATTTCTTTTGAAAGAAACTTCAGTAATAGGGATTTTGGCTTTAATGGAGCTGATGTACTTGACACGGGATTTGATAGGGCTTTATTATAAAACGAATGAAAGTCTGTTTATGCTTGTTGCGGCATATTTGATTATTATTTTACCAGTTTCGTTTATTTTAACAGTAATTGAAAGGAGAATAAGATATGCAACTGTCGGGAATTGATGTTATTTTTAAAGGAGTCAATTTGCAAAGGCTTATGGGTGGACTTATTGTAACAGGACAAATTGCCCTTGTTTCAATAGTATTTTCAATATTGTTTGGATTAATTCTGGGCATAGTTATGACTTCAAAAAATAAGATTATTTATGGAGTATTGAAGTTTTATCTGGAAAGTATGAGAATCATTCCCTTGCTTGTGTGGCTGTTCATAATTTATTTTGGAGTTGCAAAAGGCTTTGATTTGCATATTGATTCAGAAACTACAACAATAATAGTGTTTGTGATATGGGGAACGGCTGAAATGATGGATATTGTGAGAGGAGCAATTATTTCTCTTCCAAAAATTCAAGGGGAAAGTGCAAAGGCTTTAGGACTTGATACAAGCCAGGTTTATAGATATGTGCTGCTTCCACAGGCTGTAAGAAGAATTGCACCTGCAGCGGTAAACCTTATAACAAGAATGATTAAGACAACTTCACTTGCGATTTTTATAGAAGTTGCAGAAGTTCTAAAAATAGGACGGCAAATTATAGAATTTTCAAGCAGGAAAAATCCGATGGCACCATTTTGGGTGTATCTGTTCATATTTTTTCTATATTTCATAATTTGTTATCCAATTACATTATTATCAAAAAAAATGGAGAAAAAATGGGCTGTTTAAAAAATAAAGGAAACGGAGGTAAGCAAAATGGCAGATTCGGAAGTTTTATTGGAACTTTCTGATATAAAAAAAGAATATAAAAAAGGCGTACCCGCACTAAAAGGAGTTTCACTTTCAGTAAATAAAAGCGAGGTTGTAGTAATACTAGGGCCTTCTGGATGTGGGAAAAGTACACTTTTAAGATGTGTAAACGGACTTGAAGAAATTCAGTCTGGAGAAATAAAATTACAAGGAAATGTTATTAATAAAGACAAGACAAAATGGCATTTAATACGCCAGAGAATAGGAATGGTGTTTCAAAGTTACGAATTATTTGACCATATGACAGTTATGCAAAATCTTCTGTTAGGACCACTTAAAGTACAGAAGGGGGATAAAAAGGAAGTTACAGAACAAGCAGAAAAATTGCTCGAAAGAGTAGGACTTCTGGATAAAAAGAACTCATATCCAAGAGAACTGTCAGGAGGGCAAAAACAAAGAATAGCAATTATAAGATCGCTATGTATGAATCCAGAAATAATGCTGTTTGATGAGGTTACAGCGGCACTTGATCCTGAAATGGTAAGAGAAGTGCTGGATGTAATGCTGGAACTGGCAAAGGAAGGAATGACAATGATAATCGTTACTCATGAAATGGAATTTGCTAAAGCAGTTGCGGATAGGATAGTATTTATGGATTCTGGAGAAATCGTTGAAACAAATTATCCGCTGGAATTTTTTAGAAATCCAAAAACTGAAAGAGCTAAGAAATTCTTAAATATATTTAATTTTGAAAAGAAAGATAAGGTGGAATCAGCTTTGTTGATATAAATAAAAAATTTAGTAAAACAATTTAGTGAATGCTAATTGTTGAAGGGAGAATGAAAGTATGAAAAAATTATTAGGATTTAGAAAATTGAATTTATTGGCACAGATATTGATTGGTGCGTTATTAGGTATTTTGGTTGGGCAGTTATTTCCGTCATTTGCTAAAGAGTTAAAAATACTGGGAGTGCTGTTTACAAGTTTAGTTCAGATGGTTATTGTGCCGCTTGTATTCCCGCTGATTGTTTTATCAATAGTTACAATGAAAAATACTAAAAAGTTTGGAAATCTTGCATTTAAGACATTTTTACACTTTTTCTCAATTACAACGTTAGTAATCACGCTTAGCCTTATTTTAGGGAAAGTAACAGGAATTGGTTCAAATATAAAAGCTGGAAGCATTTCCACAGAAGCTATTAAAGATGTTGCTTCTAACATTAATTTGAGCGATTTCTTAACATCAATTGTACCTAAAAATGTATTTACAGCGTTTGCAGATGGAAATCTTCTACCGGTTATATTTTTTGCGGTATTTTTGGGAATTGCCTTAATTGCTGTTGGAGATGACAATAAACCTGTGATAGCATTCTTTGAATCTTGGATAAAGGCTATGTATAAGATTGTAGATTATGCCATTGCATTTGCACCTGTGGGAGTGTTTGGGCTGATTGCAAGCAATGTCGCAAAAACTGGACTTGGAGATTTGTATCTGTTAGGACAGTTTGTACTGCTTCTTTATGTTGGATACTTGGCAGCTCTATTAGTCGTATTTCCGATTATTGCATACATATTCAAAGTTCCTTATTTAAAATTATTATCAAATATTAAGGATCTGGTATTGATAGCCTTTACAACAGGAGGTTCTGCAGTAGTTTTACCGACACTTCTTGAACGTAGTGAAGAAAATGGAATATCTGAATCAGTTTCAGCTTTTGCTACACCGCTTGGATATTCATTCAATCTTATTGGAGCCTGCATTTATATAAGTTTATCGGTAACATTTATAACAAACTTGTACTCAACTCCACTTACATGGGGTCAATTAATACCGTTAATATTGTTTTTGACAATAATTACAAAAGGAATTGCAGCAGTTCCATCTGGAGCATTGGTTGTACTGCTTGCGACTGCAACACAGCTTAATTTACCTGCAGAGGGTATTGCCCTGATTGTATCAGTTGACTTTTTGGCAAATGCTGGACGTACAGCGGTAAATGTAGTTGGAAACACACTTGTTCCTGCAATTATTGAAAAAACTGGAGAATATGAAGTTGTGGAAACAGAGGAAGTATATGCTGGACTTCGAGAAAATACGGCTGTAGTTGAATAAACTTTAAAAATAAAAATAGAAAGGATGAAAATATGTCAAAAGTATATATAATTCATGAAAATATGGATTGGACAAGACATCTAACTGCAAGGCTGGATGAATTGTCAGTTCCTTATGAAGAACTGGATTTGTCAGAAGGAATATTAAATATAGGAAAAGAACCTGAAAAAGGCGTGTATTATAATAGAATGAGCGCTTCTTCACACACAAGAGGGCATAGATATGCACCAGAATTAACGGAGCAAGTCTTAACATGGCTGGAAAACAAAGGAAGAGAAGCAGTTCGTGTAATTAATGGGACATCTGCTATAAATCTTGAAGTGAGTAAATTGAAACAATACATCTTACTGCAAAAGGCAGGGATAAATACTCCAAAAACATTGGGAGCTGTGGGAAAAGATCAAATTTTAAATGCTGCAAAGGAACTTGACACCTATTCTTTTATCATAAAGCACAACAGAGCTGGAAAAGGTCTTGGGGTAAGACTTATAAGAAGTTATGAAGAACTTGGCAATTATGTAAATGGAAATGATTTTGAAGATTCTGTTGATGGAATAAGTTTGATTCAGGAATATGTGAAGCCTGTGGATGGACATATCATAAGAGCTGAATTTATAGGTGGAAAATATCTCTATGCCGTAAAAGTTGACTCAAGCGATGGATTTGAACTATGTCCAGCAGATTCGTGCCAGATAAATGATAAATTCTGTCCTGTAGGAGAAGAAGCGGCAGAAAAATCAAAATTTAGAATTATTGAAAGATTGCCAGAAAATCAAATTGAAAAATATGAAAAATTTTTGAAAGAAAACCACATAGATGTGGCGGCAATAGAGTTTATCATAAATGAAAACAACGAAGTTTTTGTTTATGACATAAATACAAATACCAACTACAATGCCGACGCCGAAAAAATAGCTGGAAAATATGCTATGTTGGAACTAGCTAAATATTTAAAAGATGAATTGGAAAAATTAGGATAAGAAATAACAAAAACATTAAATAAACTTGGAGGTAATTATGAAAAAGAATTTTGAAAGGTTTGTAAAAATTATTGCAATCTTAGTTTTAGGAGTATTTGCAATAAGCTGTGGAAAAGGTGGAAAAGGAAGCGCTGAACCAGGATCAATTGAGGCTATAAAAAAAGCAGGAAAAATAAGAATAGGAGTATTTGGAGATAAGCCGCCATTTGGATTTGTTGATGAAAATGGGAAAAATCAAGGATATGATATTTATTTGGCAAAAAGACTTGCTAAAGATTTATTAGGCGACGAAAATAAAATAGAATTTATCACATTAGAAGCTGCAAACAGAGTGGAATATTTATTATCAAATAAAGTTGACATTATTCTAGCAAACTTTACAGTAACAGATGAAAGAAAACAAAAAGTTGATTTTGCAAAACCTTATATGAAGGTATCATTAGGGATTGTTTCGCCAGAAGGTGCTCCAATAAAAGATGTGAAGGAGCTGAAAGGTAAAAAATTAATAGTTAACAAAGGAACAACAGCAGAAATTTACTTTACTAAAAATCATCCAGATATAGAATTACTGAAATATGACCAAAACACAGAAACATTTAACGCATTATTAGATAAAAGGGGAGCTGCACTTGCACATGATAATACTCTAGTATTCGCATGGGCAACAGAAAATCCAGGATTTGTTGTGGATATTAAACAGCTAGGGGACCAGGATTACATTGCTCCAGCTGTAAGAAAAGGGAACAAAGGACTGTTAGACTGGCTAAATACTGAAATAGATGCTCTTACTAAGGAAGGATTCTTTGAAAAAGCATATAAAGCAACTCTTGAGCCTGTTTACGGAAATAAAGTTGATCCAAAAACAGTAATTATCGAAAATAAATAGACTAATTAAATAATAAATTTATAAAAATAAAAAAGTAAACTGCTTCAGAATATTGAGGCAGTTTTATTTATGTTATAAAATTTCATTTATTGGAATTATGCTCTAAGATTCTGTTTTTCTATATTTCCTAGCAATTATCAGTAAAATTGAACAAGTTAGAAATAATATCAAAAATTCCATAATTATCAAATTTTGTCTAAAAATAAAAATCGCTACAAATGAAATAGTTAAAATTCCTAAAATTTTTGAAAAATCCTTTTTGTTTAGACGTTTTTCTTTGTTCAGGTAAATACTATTTGCGAATAACATTAAGTAAAAGCCTGTATATCCAAGAATGTAAAAAAATGCCAAAAAAGTTTTATTCGGCTCTTGCCCAATTAAATTCCAAGCGGAAGTTATAATTCCTAAACTAATTAGCAGGAAAAAATGTGAAAACATTAGTATCAATCCACGTGTTACCAGATGATGGTTTATCATTTTATTTATCAAGATTGTATATGTTCCAAATAGTGAAAATATTGCAATTAAAGCGATAAATGGATAAATTGTAAAATGCTTTATATCAAAATATTTTGCAATCCCGACAATCATTTCTCCGAAGAACAAAATTGTCAATAATTCAAACCGTTCTTTTAAATGCCCAAACTTAGCAACATTATTGTCAAATTCAATTTTGTAAATTAGAGGAAGAAAAACTCCTGAAAAGATTGTAATTGTAAGAAGTATTGTTCCAATATAAAAATTTATGAACAGACTGACTATAAGCAATGAACTAATGATTAAAAGAATATTTCTCGCATTAACAGCTTCTTTTTCGCCAAATTCTTTTTTCATTGCTTGACAGTGATACAAAAATGCTACACTCAAAGCCATAATTAACATTGAAATTGTAAAAGGATAGTAGGCTTGACTCCAATCTGCTAAAATAGAATTAGACAAATAAACCGCTGCCGTCATATTTACACACATAGTCATAATTTCACGAAAGTTAAACGTCCCAAATATATTCAAATAGTTTGTCATATACAACCATTCTTGTAAGACAACGAGCGATGCTAATACAAAATTAAAAAATGTCCAAGGCTCAATCACTCCGTGATGAGGATGATGAATAATTCCTGATATTTTCGAAATAGCATAAACAAATATCAAATCATAAAAAAGTTCGATATTTTCAACTTTTCTTTCCTTAATTAAACTCATTTTTTCATCTCCTTGCTTTAATTTTTTTTACTTTTGAAATTTCCTGTTCAGTTAAAATATTTAATCTTGAGGAATAAGTCCCAAAGATTTTTCAATTTTAATTGTTCTGTCAACATCTTTTTTGTAAGTAACACCTAACTTGTAGTAATGATTTTCTTTCATTTTCAAAAAACTCCATCCGTAGTCTTTTTTCTCAATTACTAGATACTGTCCTTTATCATTGGATAAAGTTGCCTTTATTTTAGGCTCTTCTATATT
>NZ_CALHQO010000196.1:0-3411 GCF_938036635.1 uncultured Leptotrichia sp. | reverse complement strand
CTTCAGTATCCATATCGCTATCCGATTGTCCTTCAGGCAGTTTAATTCTAATTAAATCCATCGGTCCCATTTCCACATCAGTCTCAATAATAGCGATTGTATTTGGATTTACATATTCTTGAAATTCGTTATTTTTTGTGTTTAAAAAGTTTTCTACTTTGAATTTAACAGCATCTCCGATTGGACGTACCAATTCCAAAGTTTCAGTTGCATAAACTTTATTTCTTATCTGAATTTTATATTTATTTGTATCAACTTTTTCAAGTACATTTGCAACAAGTCTATATGTTTGGCTATAAGAAAGTCCTGTTTCATAATTTTGATCTTTTTCAGAAGTAGGTCCTAAATAAAAACCATTTGAATATTGTCTATGACTGATTGTTTTAAGTTCCTTCAACCAGTCTGGATCATATTTGTAATTTCCTGAATAATAATTATCCAATGCTCTTTTATATTGTTTTACTACAGTTGAATTATAGTAGATACTTTTCATTCTTCCTTCAATTTTTAATGAATCTACTCCTGTTTCAATTACTTTATCAATAAATTCAATAGAACATAAATCTTTGGCATTGAACATATATGTTCCTTCTTCATTTTCAACAATGTCATGAGCTCCAGTTTCTTCATGACCTTCTGCAATCACTTTATAGTTCCAACGGCAGTCCTGTGCACAAATTCCACGATTTGCATCACGGTTTGTAAAATAGTTACTTAGTAAGCATCTTCCTGAGTAGGCCATACACATTGCTCCGTGAATAAATACTTCTATTTCCACATCTGGTACTTTTTCACGAATTGTTTTTATTTCTTTTAGAGACATTTCTCTAGCTAGAATAACTCTTTTTGCTCCTAAATCCTTCCAAGTTTTCACACTCATCCAGTTTGTATTGTTTGCCTGTGTACTTACGTGAATTTTAAGATTTGGAGCATGTTCTCTTACTGTCTGGAACACTCCAAGATCAGCTACGATTACAGCATCTACGCCAAATTCATCCAATTTTTTTATAAATCTTGGTAAATAGTCAATTTCTGTATTGTGTGCAAAAATATTTAATGTAACATATATTTTTTTACCTAAACTGTGTACATAATCTACAGCTTCCTTTAATTCCTTATTTTTAAAGTTTGAAGACATTCCTCTCAAATTAAATGAACTTCCTCCAACAAAACATGCATCAGCCCCAAAGTGAAATGCTGTCTTTAATTTTTCCATATTTCCTGCTGGTGCTAATAATTCTACCCTTTTTCTGTTTTCCATTTTCTATTTTATCTCCTTTAAATTTATTTTTACTTAAAATTATTATTGCGGCAATGGTGCAAATTCATCATCTACCACATTTACAAATTGCTGATAGCTTGGTCTAAATCCAAGTTCTATTGTTCCAGTCGGTCCACTTCTATGTTTTCCTATTATTAATTCGACTTTTTCTAATTTATTGTCGTCATCTTTTGGTTCCGGTTTTGGTTTTTCCAAATACTGTTGTGGAATATTTAGATTATTTACTTCCTGAGCAGTGTCCTTGTGATAATACTCTTCACGGTATAAAAACATTACCATATCCGCATCCTGCTCAATTGCCCCTGATTCCCTTAAATCTGACAAAATCGGTCTTTTATCGACTCTCTGCTCCACTCCACGTGATAATTGCGATAATGTTACAATTGGTATATTCAGTTCTTTTGCAAGTATTTTTAACGACCGTGAAATTTCAGATATTTCCTGTTCCCTGCTTTTTCTCGAATTTTCAGAAGGACTAATTAACTGTAGATAGTCAATTAACATAAAGTCCAGTTTACCTTCAGACTTAAGTCTTCTTGCAGTTGCCTTTATTTCCAGCATTGTTACACTTGAAGAATCCGAAATATAAATTGGCATTTCAGAAAGCCGTCCAAGACCATTTCCTAAATTTATCATTTCCTCTGAAGACAAAGTACTGTCTTTTAAGGCTTTTAACCTTACTTTTGCCTCACTTGCTACAAGCCTGTCAAATAATTGCTCATTTCCCATTTCTAAACTGTATATAAGTACACCTTTACCTTGTCTTGCAACATTTATTGCAAGATTTAATGCAAATGCAGTTTTTCCCATTGCAGGACGTGCTGCAAGAATCAAAAGATCCGAGCCATGAAAGCCACTTGTTATACTGTCATATCTATTAAATCCTGAAGAAATACCAGTTATTTTACCTTTATTATCTGTATAATTATCCATTTGGGTTATCTTACCTTGAACTAATTCATACAGAGGTACAATATCTTTTTTCTGCTTAGATTCTGCAACTTTAAAAATCATGCTTTCTGACTTATCAAGCATTGTGTCAACTTCGTCATATCCTCGCATAGCCATTTTTACAATTTTTTCACCAATATCTATTAACTGACGCTGTACAGACTTATCTTTTATAATCTGAGCATAATTAACAGCATTCGCAGCAGTAGGCACAACTTCCGTCAAGTCGTAAATAATATCCTCTCCGCCAATTTCATCTATCAGTTCCTGTTTTTTTAGAGATTCTATTATTAGAAGCACATCAATTATTTTACCCATATTATAAGCCTTTATCATTTCGGAAAAAATCAGCTTATAGTTATTTTTGTAAAAATCTTCCACCGTTACAATATCAACAATGTCACCTATAACATTGGGATTTATAAAGACAGAGCCAAGAAGTGCCTCTTCAGCTTCTATACTGTAAGGTTTGCTATTTTCCTCATCTTCCAGATCATATAATCCCATTTTTAAAATTTCTCACTTTCTATTTTCTATAATAATACAATTTAAAAATCAAAATTAAAACATACAGTACTTTAATATATTTGATAATCTCATATCTTTTTTAAAATTATTTTGCTTCAACTCTAACTTTTAAATTTGCCTTAACTTCAGAATGAAGTTTTAATTCTACATTGTGTAATCCAATTTCTTTAACTTTTGAGCTGGCAGATACTTTCTTTTTATCAATTTCAACATTCAGCTGTTCTTTCAAAGCCTCTACAATTTCCTTTGCCCCAATTGATCCAAATACTTTGTTATTTTCTCCAGCCTTCACTTTTAAGACAATTTCTTTTTCTGCCAAAAATTCTTTTAGTTCATTTGCGTTTTTTACATCTTTATCATGATTTTTCTGAATTTTTTCATTTTTTGCCTTCAATTTATTAACATTCTCTGGAGTCGCAAGTATTGCCTTATTTTTATTTAATAAAAAGTTATTTGCATACCCATCTTTTACTTCCACAATTTCATCTTTTTTCCCGACACCTTTTATTGTTTCCTTCAAAATTACTTTAATTTTCATATTCATCATTCCTTTCTTTTGTTTAAAATTTTTTGTTCAACATTTTAACATCATTTTTTTTCCAAAATCTCTCCATCAAAGAACTCGACTGCATTCTGCAAAAATTTATCCT
>NZ_CALHQO010000195.1:0-1554 GCF_938036635.1 uncultured Leptotrichia sp. | reverse complement strand
TAGGATAAAAAAAAATTTTTTTATGGGTTGTAAATTTTTCAATAAAAAGTTAAAATATAGTATATTTTATAAATTTGAGAAAGGAGGCAGTATTTTATACTGTAAAAAAATCTATGAAAAAAATGGGATTAACAACTAGGATAATGGTTGGGCTAGCACTTGGGATTGTATTTGGGCTAATATTAAGTCCTTTTGCAAAAAATCCCTTCGTAAAAGATGTCGTTATTGATTCAGTCCTTGCTTTTTTTGGAGGAATGTTTATCAATCTTATGAAAGTTATGATTGTACCGTTAGTTTCTATTTCTCTTGCAATGGGAGCAGCTTCTATTGGAGATATAAAAAAACTTAAAAGAATTGGTACAAAGGTTTTGGGTTTCTATTTTGCAACTACTGCTATTGCTGTAGTAATTGGATTATTTGTAGCAAAAGTTTCTGGAATCGGAATGGGAATGGTTCATGGAGAACTTCCTAAAGGTGAATTTAAAATTGCGGAGCAAGGTAAACTTATTGATATTCTTCTTGATATGATTCCAAAAAACATTATTAATGCAATGTCAGAGGAAAAAATGCTTGCAATTATAGTATTTTTTCTGCTATTAGGAGTTGCAATTTCAGCTTTAGGAGATAAAGTAAAAAATTTAAAAGCTTTACTTGAAGAAGCAAATGAACTTGTGTTAAAAATGGTGGAACTTATAATGGAAGTAGCTCCAATAGGAGTATTCGCACTAATTTCAAAAGTTGTTGCTTCAACAGGTGTGGATGTGCTTTTAAAATTGCTTGGATTTGTGGCTGCAACATTATTTGCATTTGTTATTCATACAGGTGTTTATCAAATAATGCTAACAACTATGGCAAAAGTAAGTCCATTAAGATTCTTCAAAAAATTCTTTAATGTTATATCAGTTGCATTTTCTACATCCAGCAGCAATGCAACAATCCCAGTAAATATTGAGACTTTAACAGAAAAATTTGGTATATCTGAGGAAATAAGTTCATTCACAATTCCTTTAGGAGCAACTGTAAATATGGACGGTACTGCAATTATGCAAGGTGTTGCTGCCGTATTTATTGCAAATCTTTATAATATTCATTTAGGACCAACACAATATTTGGGAATTATTTTAACAGCAGTACTGGCTTCTGTTGGTACAGCAGGTGTTCCAGGTGCAGGTATGCTAATGCTTTCGCTTGTATTAAAACAAGCAGGATTACCGCTTGAAGGAATTGGTGTTGTAATAGGTGTTGACAGAATAATAGATATGTTCAGAACAGCAGTAAATATAACAGGAGACGCTGTCTGCACAATGGTTGTAGCTAGAAGTGAAAACGAAATTACAGATCCCCAAAAATTCTATAACTAATTTTAGTAAAATTTCGCTAAAATTAGACTGAAAAATTATATTATTTATATAAAATTATTATTTTTAAACAAATTATTCAAAAACTGTCTTTTAATCTTAAAACAGGACTATTAGACAGTTTTTTATTTCAAGTTATTCTTTTCTATTTTTCAACTTACTTATTTCATATAATGAAAGTGCATAAATCTCTGTT
>NZ_CALHQO010000194.1:0-1335 GCF_938036635.1 uncultured Leptotrichia sp. | reverse complement strand
TGTAATTGCAGATATTCCATATAATTTGGGAAATAATGCCTTTGCAAGCAGTCCAGAATGGTATGTGGACGGAGACAACAAAAAAGGTGAAAGCAAAAAGGCAAACTCAAGTTTTTTCAAGACTGATATAAACTTCAATCTCGCCGAATACATGCATTTCTGCTCAAAGCTATTGATAAAAGAGCCGAAAGAAAAAGGGAAAGCTCCAGCAATGATAATATTCTGTGCATTCCAGCAAATCGACACGCTTGTGAAGTACGCCAAAAAGCACGGATTTAACAACTATTATCCGCTGGTGTTCATAAAACATGGAAGTTCACAAGTGCTAAAGGCTAATATGAAAATAGTTGGAGCAACAGAATACGCCTTAGTATTTTACAGGGATAAATTACCGAAATTCAACAACAACGGCAAAATGATTAAGAACTGGTTTGAATGGAAGCCTGATTCAAAATCGGAATATCCGAAAGTGCATCCGACACAAAAGCCAGTAAATTTGCTAAAAACATTAATAAAAATATTTACTGATCCTGGAGATACTGTGATTGATCCAGTCGCTGGAAGCGACAGCACATTAAGAGCGGCAAAGGAACTAAAAAGAAACAGTTATGGATTTGAAGTGGAAAAAGAGTTTTACAAGAAAGCGACCACTGAAATGCTAAAGGAAGATGAAACAAAACAATTAAATTTATTTTAGGAGAGTGATTAAGTTGAGCATAAGAGAACAGCTGGAAAAAGAAATGATTGCACAAGAAATTAAGGAACTGGAGGAAGAAAATGCTGACAACGAAGGATATGATGAAATGGATAATTCTAATACTGACAACTGCTCTAATGCAGATTGAAATGATTAGAGTTAAAGGTCGTTGGATATTTGGTGGTAACGCAATATTTCCGTTTTTGGTGGCTATGCTTCTGTGGTATGTGCCAAATAGATTCAAAGAATTTTTAAAGGGCTATAAATAGGGGGTAATTTTAGAGAGCAGGAGGATATGATTTGGGAGTACTCAAAAAAGCAAAAAAGAAAAAATTAAGAAACGAAATTTTAGAAAAGGCTGTTGCCATGAGAGAGATTTCAACAGATGAAAACAGAAAATCAAAAATAATGATTATGATGTCTTTATCAAACTTATGCAAAAGCTACAGGAACTATTTCAAGATTCCAAAGATAACTGATAAAAATCTTGAAAACGGCGACACCAAAATAGAAAAGATAATGGAGGAACAGACGCTTTGGTGCACTTTTGAACTTGAAGATGTTATACAAAGAAGTTTTAGAGCTTTAACTAGGTTAATCAATGAATTTGGATACGAAGATTTAAATAATCCTGAACA
>NZ_CALHQO010000193.1:0-1334 GCF_938036635.1 uncultured Leptotrichia sp. | reverse complement strand
AAAAAAACATCAATTTATAATATAATACCTTTAACACAAATTAAAAGAAAGGAAAAAAAATACCTATGTTTATAAATACTATGAAAACAGGTTTATTAATGTTTGGATTAGTTTTTCTTTTTGTAGCAATTGGTGGTATATTGGGAAATCAGCAAGGGGCATTGATTGGACTTCTTATTGCTGGGGGAATGAGTTTTTATAGCTACTGGTTTAGTGATAAAATGGTTATAAGAGCTTATAATGGACAGGAAGTTACTCCTGAAAATAATCCAAGATTGTATCAATTGATACAAAGATTAGCTAAAAACGCCAATTTACCAATGCCAAAAATTTATATAATTCCAGAACGTCAGCCAAACGCCTTTGCAACCGGAAGAAATCCTCAAAATGCCGCAGTTGCCTGTACTGCTGGATTACTAGAAATGATGGATGACAACGAACTGGCTGGAGTTATGGCTCACGAATTAGGGCATATAAAGCATCGTGATATTTTGGTTAGTACAATTGCTGCCACTTTTGCTGGAGCAATTGCCAATATTGCAAGATTTTTACCTTATGTTTCAAGCGGAAATAATAGAGATGGGAATAGAAGAAGAAATAATGTTGGAACCGCAATGCTTCTTTCTTTTTTAGCTCCAATAGCAGCTTCTATAATTCAAATGTCTATTTCGAGAAAAAGAGAATACATGGCAGACAGAGCTGGAGCTGAATTTTCAGGAAATCCATTATATTTACGTAATGCACTGCAAAAATTGGAAAGTTACAGCCACAGCATTGCCATGAACAGACAAGATCCTACAACAGCCCATATGTTCATAATAAATCCATTTTCAGGCCTTGGAAATCTTAAAAATTTATTTAGCACACACCCTTCTACTGATGACAGAATAAGAGAACTTGAAAAAATGGCAAGAGAACAACATTTATTATAGTTTTTTAGTTTGATTTTAATGACATTTATAATACATTATAAAATAACTAAAGTTAACTCTTTCATTTTATCTTGAGAATTTATCTTAAATGTGATAAAATGTATAAAAACTATGAAATATGGAGAATTAGATATGATAAATACCTTTACATTTTTAACATTACTATTACTTTTTGTACGAATTTATTCACTTGTGTCTCTGTTATTCCTAAACGGGAAGCGAGTGCAATTTGCAGAAAGAATAACCGTACTTGTACTACTTTTTGAAGTAGTAACAATATTATTATATAGCTTTTTTACTTCATTCCGTTACTTATTACCTCCTGCCTTAATGTTATTAAAAACTCAAAAATTTTTATTTTTGACAAATTTTTCGATAGTGCTTTTATTTTATTCACTTTTG
>NZ_CALHQO010000192.1:0-1831 GCF_938036635.1 uncultured Leptotrichia sp. | reverse complement strand
TCTTGTTGATAAAAAATATAAATTTATCATTCTAAAAGCGACAGAAGGGCAGAATTTTCTTGATACGGATTTTTTATATAATTGGAATAACGCTAGGTTAAATGGATTTGTAGTTGGAGCGTATCATTTTTTTGTAATGACTAGCAGTGGAGAAGCACAAGCGGATTTTTACATAAGCAAAGTGCCTGATTCTGAGAAAACATTACCTCCAATTATTGATCTTGAAATTTCTACAAAAAAATACAAAAAACCAGATGTAATTGAGCATTTGAGAGTTATGGTTGAAAAACTTGAAAAACATTATAAAAAAAGAGTAATTTTCTATGTGAATTATAATACTTATAATGCATACATAAAAGGTGAATTTCCTGAAAATAAAATTTGGATTACAGATTATAAATATTTTCCTAAAATAGAAGAAGATAATAGGTGGGTAATTTGGCAAGTTTCAAGACGTGGCAGAATTGAAGGAATTCCAGGATTCACAGATAAAAATGTACTTAGAAAAGGAATGACAGTAGAAGAACTCATAAATCAAAGTAAAATAAATTAAGTAAAGTAGATTAAAAAAATATCTTATTTTTAACATTATTTTTTGTTTTCTATTGATTTTTATACGAAAATTTGATAACATATAATTAAAGAAGTTAATCTAATTAATAAATATTAGGAGGCGTAAAATGAAATATCATTTTAAAGATTTAGGATTAAGCAACACTAAAGAAATGTTTGCTAAAGCAAATAAAGAAGGTTATGCAGTACCTGCTTTTAACTTTAACAACATGGAACAATTACAAGGAATTATCGAAGCGTGCGTTGAAGAAGGATCACCAGTAATTCTTCAAGTATCAACAGGTGCAAGAAAATATATTGGTAAAGAAATGTTACCTTGGCTTGCAAAAGCTGCAACAGCTTATGTAGAAGCATCAGGATCAGACATTCCAGTAGCATTGCACTTGGATCATGGTCCAAATTTTGCTGAAGCAAAAGACTGTATCGAATACGGATTCTCTTCAGTAATGTACGACGGATCTCACCACCCTTACGATGAAAATGTTGCAGAAGCAAAACAAGTTGCTGATTTCGCTCATCAACACGATGTTACAGTTGAAGCTGAATTAGGAGTTTTAGCTGGAATCGAAGACGATGTAGTAGCAGCAGAACATGTTTATACTCAACCTGATGAAGTTGAAGACTTCGTAACAAAAACAGGAGTTGATTCATTAGCAATCGCAATTGGAACTTCTCACGGAGCCCACAAATTCAAACCAGGAGACGATCCTAAATTAAGATTGGATATCTTGGAAGAAATTGAAAAAAGAATACCTGGATTCCCAATCGTATTACATGGTTCATCAGCAGTACCTCACCAATTTGTTGAAATGATTAACCAATATGGTGGAAAAATTGCAGATGCAATTGGTATCCCTGATTCAGAATTAAGAAAAGCTGCTAAATCAGCAGTAGCTAAAATTAACGTAGATACTGATGGAAGATTGGCTTTCACAGCAGGAATCAGAGAAGTATTCGCTAAAAACCCAGGAGAATTTGATCCTAGAAAATATGTAGGACCTGCAAAAGACTACATGAAAGAATATTACAAAGATAAAATCAGAAATGTATTCGGATCAAATGGAGCTTACAAAGCTGGAGCTGCAAGATAATAACAAATAAAAAATGAAAATTAATTTGGACTATCTCGAGTTTATTCTCAAACTTGGGATATTCCTTTTAAGTTTTACATAAATAAAATTTGTTTAAAAGAGGTGAAAATTTTTTTTTTCCTCTTTTTTTGTGGGAAAAACAAAAAAAGTATTTAAAAATTTAATTC